>JANYDZ010000438.1 GCA_025363375.1 Hyphomicrobiales bacterium | reverse complement strand
CCTATTCGCTGCTCTCGCAGAACGGCCAGGGCGGCTCCGTGCCCGGCGAAACCTATATGGGGACGCTCGGCAATCCGCTCGCCTATAGCCTCGTCTTCGCCGAGAACGAGGAACGCAGCCCGTGGGAATCCCTACATGTGCAGAAGGGCTTCAAGCAGACCGAGAGCACGGCGACAGTGTTTGTCGGCAACCGCTATGTGCACGAAGGTTTCGGACCGCGCGACACCTGGGAGGAAAAATTCCGCCGCAGCCTGCAGGCCACGGCCTATCTGCCGCCCTGCCTGGTGATGGACCCCATTGTGGCGCGCCTGTTCGCGGCCAAGGGCATCAAGACGAAGCAGGACCTGATCGATTGGGTTGTCGCCAACGCCCGCCTGCCGGCGCGCGAATATTGGGACGACCAGTGGATGCAGACGCTGATCCGTCCGCACGCGGTCGCCGGCGTAGAGCCCTACGCCGCGCGCCTGAAAGCCGCCCCCGACGAGATCGTGCAGATGTACGAACCCGAAGAAGTCAACGTCGTCGTTGTCGGCGGCGAGACGCAGGGCGCCTGGAAAATCTTTGGCGCGGACTACGTGGCGACCGTTTCGGTCGACGCCTGGCGATGAGTGTTTTCGCGGCGCGGAAACGAGCGCGAAAGATCTCCTTTGCGCGCTGGTCCGCTCGCCGCGTTGCGCCGCGCAAAATCTGGTATATTTAGTCCCTACTGCATCCGCGCGGGCTGCCGGCGCAATCGGGACCTGACACCATTGGAACATCCATACGACGTAGTGGTGGCCGGCGGCGGCATTGCCGGATTGACGGCGGGACTGACCTCGGCGCGCCTCGGGCGCAAGACGCTCGTGCTGACAGGCGGCCTCCTCGGCGGGCAACTCGTGAGCATCGAGAAGGTCGAGGGTTTTCCCGGCTTTCCCGACGGCGTGCCGGGCTATGATCTCTGCCCCATGACGCAGGAACAGGCGGAAGCCGCCGGCGCTGAATTCATGATGGCGGGGGCGGAGAGGATAGCGCCGCAAGACGGCCGGTGGCTCGTGACGACGGATCAGGGAGACATCCTCGCCCGCGCCGTTATTCTCGCCACGGGTTCGACCTTGAAGAAGCTCAATGCGCCTGGCGAGCAACGACTTCAGGGCAAGGGCGTGAGCCATTGCGCAAGTTGCGACGCCCCTTTGCTGCGCGGCAGGATCACCGCCGTGGTGGGCGGCGGCGATTCCGCCATGCAGGAGGCGCTGACGCTCGCCGCGCACGCCGCAAAGGTGATCATCCTGCAGCGCGAAAACGCGCTGACCGGCCAGGCCTCCTTCATCGACCGCGCGACCGGCGACCCGAAGATCGAAATTCGTTGCGGCGTCGCCGTGACGGAAATTGTCGGCGACACCGAAGTCACGCATCTGCGGGTCCAGGACGTAGCGAGCGGCGCGCCAAGCGATGTGGAGACGGCGGCAGTCTTTGCCTATATCGGCTTGCAGACGAATACGGCCTGGCTCAACGGCATGTTGCCGCTGGATTCCTGCGGCCGCATTTTCGTTGATCATGCGATGCGGACCGGCCTAGTTGGCCTGTGCGCGGCGGGAAATGTCAGAGCGCAATCGCCATGTCGCGCGGTGAGCGCGGCGGGCGACGGAGCGAACGCCGCCATCGCCGTCGATCGCTATCTCGCAGACGGCGCCTGGCGGGATTGACTGGCGGGATTGAATTGGCGAGCGCAAGCGCAGCGTGGACGCGGGCGGAGCGCTGGATGGCCGATTGGGACAGTTGCGAAAAACGCGCTGAGCTCGCCGACGCGGTCGGCATCGACTTCATGTCGCCGATAGCCCGCTGGGGGGCATCGCGGGCAGAGCGATCATCAGGGCGCCTCGCTCGAATCGATCGCAAGTGCCTGCGCGGGTCCGCGCCCCCCTCGTGATCAGGACTTGAAGATGAGCGGGCGCATGATCTAGAAAAGGATGCCGGCCATCGCGCAAAGAACGGTTTTGGGCCGCCGGTTGCGGAAGGCTTGTTGCGCAAGGCTTGTTGCGGAAGATTTGGCGGGCGTCCGCTTGCAGGGAGGGATGGCGTGCAGGAAGTCAGGGTCAGTCGTGTGGACGATGTGACGCCAAGAATCCGCTCCTTTGAGCTTGTCGCGGCCGACGGCGGCGATCTCCCTGCGTTCGCGGCGGGCGCGCATATCGACATGGCGCTCGGCAATGGCGAGGAACGTTCGTATTCATTGTTGAACGATCCGGCTGAAACACATCGATATCAGATCGCGGTTCTGCGCGAAGCAGAAAGCCGCGGCGGCTCCAGCTGGATGCACGACGCGCTTCGGGCGGGCGACATTTTGCGCGTCTCGGAACCCACAAACGATTTCCCGCTTTACGAAGGGGGAGAATTCAACGTCCTGATCGCGGGCGGGATCGGGATTACGCCGATCATGTCCATGGCCGCGCGCCTGATTGCGCTTGGCAAGGACTACAGGCTGCACTATTGCGCCCGCTCGCGGCAGGAAGCCGCCTTCATCGATGAGCTTGAATTGCTGCATGGAACGCGTCTCGTGACCCATTTTGACGGCGGCAATCCCGCCATGGGCATCGACCTCAAGGCCTTGCTGGCAAAGCGGCCGCCCGCGGGACATGTCTACGTCTGCGGTCCGATTGGCCTTATTCGGGCGACCAGAGCCGCGGCAGTCGATTGGCCGCAAGGCACGGCGCATCATGAATTGTTCAAGGGAAGCGAGGCCGATCTCGCGCCTGAAAGCAACAATCAACCCTTTGAAGTTATGCTCAAAAAATCGGGCAAGACCTATACTATTCCCGCCGACAAGAGCATTCTTTCCGTGCTGAAAGCGGAAGGATATAAAATCAAGACGCTGTGCACGAAGGGAACCTGCGGCACCTGTCGCGTGACCTACCTGTCCGGGCATGTCGAGCATCGCGACGACGTGCTCGACGACGATGAAAAGGCAAGCGTGTTGCAGGTCTGCGTGTCGCGCGGCCTGCCGGGAGAGACGCTTGTTCTGGATCTTTAGACGCAACAAGGAGGCTTCATCATGAGCATTCAGCCAAGGGCCGCGGCGCCGCGGATCAACACGCAATCCATGATCTGCGGAACGCTGGCGACAACAGATATGAAACGCGCCCGCCGCATGTATGAAGACGTGATGGATATGGAATGCGTCGAGCCCTCGAAAGGCCTGATGTATGTGCGCAACAAGGGCCACCGGCCCGGCGAGGCCAAACACGGCGCCCCTTATTGGGTGCTTGAAGTCAAGGAGGTTGAAAGCGTGCCCGTCGCGCAGGAGATGCTCAACCATTGGGGCTTCGAGGCGCCGAGCCAGGCGGCTGTCGACGAAGCCTATGAAAAGCTCTCCGCCCACAAGGCCGAATACGGCATCACACGCGTGCAAAAGCCGTTTTTCCGCGGCGGCTCCTACGCCATCTATTTCGTCGACAAGGACACGAACTGGTGGGAAGTCGAGTACCGCACTCCCGATATCACCTATGCCGCGCTGCGCGAGAAGAACGTCCAGTGGACCGAACCAGTTTGATGCAAGGGAGAACGCCAATGTCCGCCGCTACGCCGCTCATCAGGAACGACTTTTTTTCACACGGCACGATCGAGTGCGCCGACATGGCCGCGACGCGTCGATTTCTGGTCGATTTCCTCGGTCTTGATATGATCCGCCCATTGAAAGAGGCGCAATATATGTGGAAAGGCGGGCCGTGGTCCGTGGTCTGCGTGAACATACAAGACGGCGAATGCAAGGAGCAGGCGATTGAAAATCGCTTCGTGCTTTCGGTCGCATCCGTCGCCGAAGTCGACGCGGCGCACGCGTCCGCTCTCGCGCTCAAACACGAATACGAGATCAAGGACGTGACCGGACTCAAGGACGCCGGCGGACATCGCTCCTTCATGGTCAAGGACCTGAACAACACCTGGTGGGAGATCAGCTCGGTGTCGCAGGTTTATTACGACGGGATTTTCGCCAGAGGCGACGCGGCGGGCTAATTCCGCGGGTTTTTCGATTGCGTGGATTCCGGGCGATCCCGAATTCTCGCGAAAAAATTGTCTAAAAAGGATTTGGGCAATCGCACAATTTGGTCGGTTCCGGGGGAGCGCAAGGAGGTGCTTGACGTTGGTCGTTTTGTCGTCGATAAGGAAAAAAATATACGATCGCAAATGAACGAAAGTCGCTGACATGAGCTTTACCGCGCAATTTGTGTCGGAGACACTTGAAATTATCAAAAGTATAGACCTCGCGACGGTTGATAATCTCGTAAATGAACTTTCAGAATTGAAGACGCGAGGTGGACGATTGTTCATTCTTGGCGTGGGCGGGTCCGCAGGCCATGCGAGCCACGCCGTAAACGATTTTCGCAAAA
>JANYDZ010000382.1 GCA_025363375.1 Hyphomicrobiales bacterium | reverse complement strand
CCGCCGAAAATCGTCCGGCAAATGATTTCAGCCGCCATTTGCGCCATGTCGGAGAGCGCGTCGACGATGGCGCCGTCCGCCGCCTCGCCCCAGCGATCCGCCATTTCCAGCGCCGCGCCCGTCATCAGCGGCGCGAATTCGGCCAGGCGGTTGAGGTGGATGACCGGCGCGACCATGCGCCGACGCCGGCGCTAGGTCTCGCCTTCGCTGACAAACAGGCCGTCGCCAAGCAGCGGCCTGAGCATGTGCCGCTGCGAGGGGCCCTTGCGCTCGAAGTTGGCGCCGCGCTCGCTGAACGCCCATTGTATTGTTTCGGGTGAATTGCACAGGACGAAATGCTTGAACCCGATCTTTCGGCTGATGAAATCGATTTCGTACAGGCCGTCCTCGAAGGCGGAAAGCAGATTTTCGCGTGCCAATGAGACGCGCCGCAAGGCGGAAAGCTCCTGCGCGGGCCGCGGTGGATAGGGGGGAATATAATCGCTCAAAATTTCCACCGACGGGCCACAAATTTGAACGGCAGGTTCCAGGCAGGCCGAATGCTGCTATCGGAATGGCGAATCCCGGTCAATGTGGCCCCAATCCACCTTCCCGGATCCTCGCCGGTCGCTGGAAGGATTCTCGCGGGGGCGGGTTCAGGAATGGCCTTTAATCGCCCTGAACGGCCTCCTGATGAGGTTTAAAGGCCATACCCGTTTCGCTGGCGCGGAAGGCGCGCAGAAAATTCACGCGCGCTTCAATATCGCCTGCGCGCCGACCTGCGCAGGCTTTGGAACCGGGACCGGAACCAGCGCGAAGACCTCCTCCTCGCCGCGGTCGATTCTGGCGATCTGACTGCGGATGCTGTCGCGGACTTCGCGCGAGAAAGGGCCAAGGTGAAGGTATAGCGCCATGACCGACACGACGCTCTTCAAGGCGCCCGGATTTCGCAAGGCGCAGTCGGCGAGCGTCCACCAGACATGCAGCGCCCAGGTCGGCCGCATCACGGTCATCGACCATATCAGACGCGTGGCGCGCCAGGCGTCGCGAAGGGCCGGGGCCAGGGACGTCGGCAGCACGCCGCCCTTGCATTTCAGGCGGCGACCGACCTCGCGCAACCGCCGGAAATAGGCGCGCGGCGCGTATATATTGTCGAGCACCGCGAGGTAATCGACATAGATTTCACGGCGCGGACGGGTGGTTTCGAAATTGAGGCCGGACGTGCATTGGTCGCCATACTCGTCCTCCACGGCAACGTCGTTGCCGGCGTGCAGCCGTCCCTCGCGCTCGAGGCGTCGGGTCAGCTGGGTGTTCGGCAGCGCGTATAGAAGGCCGACCATGCACACGGGAATGGCGGCGTCCTCGATGCATTCGATCATACCTTGCGCGACGCGGTTGCGTTCATTGTCGAAACCCAGAATGAAGCCCGCCGTGACAAAGATTCCCGCGCCGTAGATCTTGTCGATGCTGGCTGTCAGACTGCGCCTTGTGTTCTGCTTCTTTTGCGCGGCGATCAGGGTTTCAGTGTCCGGACTTTCGATACCGACAAAAACGCAGAAAAAATTCGCGTCCCTGAGCATTCCGAGCAAAGTGTCGTCGTCGGCGAGATTGACCGAGGCTTCGGTGGAGAATTCGAAGGGCGTTCCATGGATTTTCTGCCAGGCGATCAGATGCGGCAGGAACAGTTTCAGCGCCTTCTTGTTGCCGATCATGTTGTCATCGACGAAATCGACCTGGCCGCGGTATCCTAGGGCGTAGAGCCGGTCGAGTTCGGCCAGAATTTGCGGCGTGGTCTTGGCGCGCGGCACGCGGCCGAACAATTCGATGATGTCGCAGAACTCGCAATTGAACGGGCAGCCGCGCGAAAACTGCACGCCGACATAAAGGTAATCGCGGAAATTCAACAGATCGAAACGCGGAACCGGGCTGGTTGTAACGTCCGTGGTGAATTTTTCCGCCTCGAACCGGCCGCTGCGCGCGCCACTGTTCCATGCGGCGACGAAATCCGCCATGACCGGCTCGGCTTCGCCCAGCACAAGAAAATCGGCGGCGGAATATTGCTGGGGCGAGGACGTCGCGTCCGGGCCGCCGATCACCACCGGCTTGCCGCGCGCCTGGCAGCGTTTAACAATGGCCAGAGCGTCCGGCTGTTGCGGAAGCATGCCGCCGGTCATCACCATATCCGAATTGTCGATGTCGTCGTCGGTCAACTGCGCCGTGTTGCAATCGATGAGCCGCGTCGACCAGGTTTTCGGCAGCAACGCGGCCACGGTGATGAGACCCAACGGCGCAGATGGATATTTGGCGCCCACAACCTCGCAAGTTTTTTTAAAATTCCAGAACGACGCCGCCGCAAAGCGGGGATAGACCAGCAGCACCCTGCACTGAGACGAAGCTTGGTCTTTGGATAGCATCTGCTCGCCTCGCTACAATCCTGAAACGCACTGGAACGAGCCCGATAGCGTCTGTCAAGCGAGATACCCGCCGCGATCCGACCGGACTTGCCAGACCGCTGTCATTTTGCGCCGACGCATAGCGACAGCGCCAGCGCCTCAATGCAACAAGGCCGTCATGCAGCAATCTCATGGGCGCCCCTTTCCGCTTCTGGCGGCGATTGTGACAGGCAAACCGCCCTGCGGCCTTAGTGTAAGCCTGCAAACGGGCTCAACCTTCCAGCCCTGCCTGGGCAGAACCCTGAAGCGTTGCGCAAGAGTTGCGAGACAAAGGATGGCTTCGTCGAGGCCGAAGTTCAATCCGGCACAGGTTCGTGGACCCACGGAGAACGGAATAAACGTGAATGGATCGGCTTTTCCCCCATTGGCGAACCGTTCCGGCATGAAATGATTGGGCCTGTCCCAAAGGTCCCTGGCGCGATGCAGGAGCCAGGGTGAGATCATGACCAGCGCGCCTTTTTCGACATCGATGTCGCCGATCCTGTCGGCGTCTTTGGCCTGCCGCGGCAGGAGCGGGATCGGCGGGTAGAGCCGCAGCGTTTCGAGGATGATCGCGCGGCACCAGTCGAGCGCCGGCAGATCGCTCATCCGCACGGGGCCCTCGCCGCACACCATGTCGATTTCGACATGCAGGCGTTCCTCAACCCACGGCGAATTGGCGATGAGATACCAGGCCCAGGTGAGGAGCGCCGCCGTGGTTTCATGACCGGCGAGAAACATCGTGGCCGCCTCGTTGCGAAGCGCCGCCCTGTCCATTTCAGGTCCGGAATTATCGGCTCTGTGTTTGATCAGCATATCCACCATCGAACCGCGATCGCCCTGGCCGGAGAAATGGGCGTCGAGCACGCCGTCAACAACCGTATGCACCATGGCCGCGGCGCGGCGCCGTTTGGGGCCAAGCAGCAGAGGCCAGCCCTCGTCCGCGCCCAGAAAGTAGCCAAGATTGAATGAATCGACGGATTTCTGATAGCTAGCAAAGCCGTCGATGAGCATATGCGCCGCCTGATGACCCAGGTTTCGGCCAAAAACGGTTTGCGCAATGATTTTCGCCGTGAGCTGCGCCATCTGATGCGTCAGTTCAAACCCGGTTCCCTCCGGCAGTTCGGCCCAGCCCCGCGCGAATTCCTCCGCGACCTCCTCCATCGTGGGCGCGAATTCCGGCATCCGCTTTTTATGGACGACTCCGGCCACAATGGGCCGGCGCCATTTCCAGGTCTCGCCGTCGCTGATCACAAGACCGTCGCCGATAAGAGGCGCAAGCGCGCGCCGCATCTGGGGACTTTTGCGTTCGTAATTGGCGTGGCGCGAGACCATCACATATTTCACGTGTTCCGGCGAATTCACGAAAACGATTTGCCGCGTCAGAACGCGAAAGCTGTCGACGCCCGAATGGTAGCGGTCCTCCATCAAATTGCCGATGAGGCTGTGCCGCGCGCCCAGAACGATGGTGAAAATGTTCGGTTCGGTCTGGCGCGGTTCGGGATGCGCCGGAATAAAAAAGTCTGGGCCTTTGCTTTCTATCACCCTAGCTGGTTTGTAGAGGCCGAAGTACATTTAAAGTCCCGCTGGCTGACGTGGAGCGCACCCTACCCCTTCGAGACCGCCAAATCCATCGGCGACGCGACGCGCAAGCTCCTTTCGAAATATTCCACGCGCCAAGTTGCATTGCGGCGTTCACGCCATCGGGAAACGAGGCTCGCGCTCGCGCGTCCAGGAAAGTTCATAAAATCACGGCGACGGGAAACAAACTGGACGGTTACTTGAAATGTTCACTTGAAAGTTTATGGCAAATCAAATCAAGTTGTTCCATCGTTTTATAGCGAAGACGGATTTCTCCGCCTGCTCCACGATGCGCAATTTCGACGGAGAGCCCAAGCGCTTCCTGGAGAGATTTTTCCAATACTTTGATATCCGCAGCCTTTTCACTTTTTCCAACCGCCGGGCCAACGTTGCTGTCAGCAGACTGCGAAACCTGATCATGGACAATCTTTTCCACCTCACGCACCGAAAGACCTTGCGCAACGATCCGTCTGGCCAGCGGTTCCGGGTCACTGATCGATAGCAAAGCGCGCGCATGTCCCGCCGACAAACTTCCGTCCATGACTAGTTTTTTTATTGAGCCCGCCAAACCGACAAGCCGAAGCGTATTGGCGACATGGCTTCGGCTCTTCCCGATGACACGCCCAAGATCGGCATGTGAATAACCGAATTCTTGTATCAGTTGGGCGTATCCATCCGCTTCTTCGAGTGCATTCAGATCGGAACGCTGAACATTTTCAATGAT
>JANYDZ010000373.1 GCA_025363375.1 Hyphomicrobiales bacterium | reverse complement strand
CCCGGCCGCGCCGTCATGACGACGATGCGATCCGACAGGAACACGGCTTCGGCGAGCGAATGGGTCACAAACACAATCGTCTTGCCGGTTTCGGCGAGCAAAATTGAAAGGTCCTCGCCCAGCACCATGCGCGTCTGCTCGTCGAGCGCGGCGAAGGGTTCGTCCATCAGCAGAATGCTCGTCTTGACGCAGATGCCGCGCGCCATGTTGACGCGCTGGCGCATGCCGACGGAGAGCTGGTTGGGATAGTGCCTGGCGAAGCTGGCCATGCCCACGGCGCGCAGCGCCGCCATGGCGCGGTCGTCCCATTCGGATTTCGGCACGCCCTGAAATTTCAGCGCGATGCGGAAATTCTCGATTACCGTGTACCAGGGAAACAGGGTGCTTTCCTGAAACACGAAGGCGATTTCATCGGGATGCGGCGCGCCGTCGACTTTGCGCCCGGCCACCGTGACCTCGCCCGACGTCGGGCGAAACAGGCCGCCGACAACGTTGAGCAACGTGCTCTTGCCGCAGCCCGAGGGTCCCAGCAGGCAAACGAATTCGCCGCGCGCGATGTCGAGCGAAATATCATCGAGGGCCAGCACCGACTCGCTCGCGCCTTTCTCGCCGAAACGTTGCGTCACGTTGCGGATGGTGATGGCGGGGGCGGAAATGGAGGGATCGACGGCCATCAGGCGGCGACCGCCGATGTCCCGCGGATTTTACGGGTCGCGCGGGCGCGCGGCTCATCGGTCATGGTTTCCTCCGGTTTCATCCACGCGCATCAGAGAAAGTTTTCCAAGGCAAAGCAAGCGGACACGCTCTTTATCGGCTATAGGATTTTGGCTATTGGTTGTCCATGCTGATGCCGACATTCAGACGGTTGCAGGTTTTCATCGCCGTCGCGGAAACCGGCGGTTTCGCCGCCGCGGCCCGGCGTCTGGGCATCGCGCAGCCCTCGGTGAGTTCCCATATTCGCTGCCTCGAGAAGGAGGCCTCCACCAGCCTGTTCGAGCGGCCAAACGGCCGCGCCGCCGCGCTGACCCCAACCCAACAGGGGAATCCTTTCTGGCTTACGCGCGGAGCCTGTTCGCCGACGCGAGCCGGCTCGAACAGGGGCTGGCGAAGGCGCGGGGAAACGAAAGTCACTCTCTCGCGGTGAATTGTCAGCGCACCCTTTCCGACCCCCTGCTGCGCGGCGTTCTCGCCGGCTTCGCGCGGCTCAACCGGGATATCAGGCTCGCGGTGCGCACGACTTATCAGGAAGAAGTGCTGGCGAGCGTGCCGCCCGCCGAGGTCGCGAGGCATGAATTCGTCGGCGCGCCGTCGATGTCTACCAGGTCACCAACCCGCGCCGCATCAACGCCTACCCGGTCGAGCGGTTCTCGACCTACTTCGAGGCCGCCGGCGCGCAATGGCCGTGAGGCGCGCGCGTTCTACAATTTCACCGGCGCGAAATCCGGATTGTAGATGTCCTTGATGTCAGGCACGCCGTCGAGCACGCCGAGTTCCTTGAACGAATGCCGCAACAATTCCAGCGCTTTTGCCGAAAAGGCGCCGTCGAAAGAGATCATGCTCATTTCTGTGTCGTAGGCGAGATCGATGATCTTTTCCGAATAATTGCACGTCTTCGCGATGCTCTTCACCGTCGCGGCGCGGTTGTCGCGCATGAAGGCGACGGTTTTGAACCAGCCGCGCAGGAAGCGCCTGAGCAAATCCGGATTGCCTTTAACCAGCGTGTCCGTCGCGAAAATCACGTGCGTGTGGAAATCCGGCACGATGTCGCCAAAGCCCATCAGGATTTTCCCCGCGCCCTGTTCCTCGAAATCATAGCCTTCCTCGATGGCGACGAGGCTGCCTTCGAGATCGCCAGCTTTCATGGCGATATTGCGGGTGCGCACTTCTCCCATGGGCACGGTCTGGATTCCCTCCGGGCCCCATCCGTTCTTGACGGACGTCGTGCGCACCAGCCAGTCCGTCAGCGAACCCGCCGTGCTCACGCCGACCCGCTTGCCTCTGAGGTCGGCGACGCTCTTCACCGGCCCGTCCTTCGGCACGATAAGCGCCATGTTGCGCGGTTGGCTCGCCATCGCCGCGACCGCGCGCGCCGGCACGCCCTTGGCCGCGTAACCCATGCCCGGCCCGGAGCCAAAGCCGATATCAACCGCGTTGGCGGTCATCGCCTGCTGCACCTGGCCGTCGCCGCGAAAGGTGGAAATGACGATGTCGAGGCTTTCGCCGGCGAAAATACCCTGCTCCTTGCCGAGTTCCGCGCCCGCCATCGGGAATGAATTGATGATGGTCTTGCCGACGCGCAGAATATCGGCGGCTCGGGCGGGGAGCGCAGGCAGAAAGCCGACCGCCGCGAGAGCCGCCGCCCGCCGCCGTGTCAAACCCATGGAATTCGTCATGTCATTCCACTCCCGCCAGGACGCGGTTCTTTTACGGGAGTCGCGGGCGATGGCAAAGGGCGGACGCGGGACCCGCCGAATTCCGCCAGGCGCCGTCCATGGCTGCCCAAGGGCGGCGGTTCACTCGAAGGGAATCGCGACTTCCGCGTAGGAGCCGGGCCCGGCCGCAACGATCGCGGCTGTTATTCGATCCACGCAAAGTCGGACGCGCGACCATCTTGTCGCGCCGGTCAGGACGACGATTGCTATCCTCCGGGTCGAGAGGTTTTGTTGATATCGGATGCGTTGATCCGTGGTCAGCAGAAGTTCGGAACCGGCCACTTCGGCGGTCGCGAGCAGGTCGCCATTGCTCAGGAACGCCCATCCGCGCGGTATGCTGTCGCGATCTCGTGATTAAACAATATGCGCATCAGCCAACGCCGGCGGCGTGCGGGGACTCGCGGCGACGAATTCCAGCATCGCCAGCAATTACCCGAACAGTTTCACGACATCCGCCATCGGCCTGTAAAGTTTCAGAGGCTGTCCGGGAAGCGATAGAAAACATTCGTGCTCGTAAAATCGCCGCGCCGGTTCGTCGCTGGCTTCGACGACCACCGCGAAAGACGCGATCTCGGCCCTGCACGACCTGTACAGGGCGTCCGCCAGCAGAAAACGCCCGTAGCCCCTGCCCTGATGCCGACGATCGATCGCGAGCCTGCCCAGCAGAGTAGCGGGAACGAGCGGATAACGCGGCAATTTTCGCGCTGTTAATTCGGGCAGTTCCGCCAGCGATATGGAGGTTGCCGACAGCGTGTAGTAGCCCGCGACAGAACCCTCCGGCGTGATCAGCACGAAGGGAGCGGCTATGTTTTTGCGAGCGTCCTGGCTGGCCTGGGTCCGGAAATAGCGGTCGAGCGCCTCGGCTCCGCTTTCAAAGCCGCTTCGGTCGTGGCTGGACGCGAGCGCCTCGACACGCAATCGCGCCAGTGGCGAAGCCGCGCTCACACGCCGGTCGCGCGGCGATAAATGCGCACCGTCTCACGCAAGCGGTCGCCCACGGGCGGCGGATTGAGCAAGGCCGCGGCAAAAGCCTCGCTGTCGCGAACCGAGAGTTCGATCCTTTGATGCTCGCTTATGGCGCGTCGCGCGGCTTCCTGAACACTGGCGAGAACAAAATCCGTCACAGAACGACCTTGCAGCGCGGCTGCGCGCTCGATCAGTTTCTTTTGCTCCGACGTGACGCGCGCCTCAAGGCGCTCGTCGCGCACGCGGCCAGGGGATCGTTTCAATGCGGGCTCGGCCATGACTATTCTCCAGGGGGAACTGTACGGCCAATGGCCGGGAAAAGCAAGGCATGTCCCCGGCTTTTTGTCAGCCCCGCCCCCCCGCCTCATACCTCGCCAGCGCCTCCGTCACCCCCTCCCGCGCCAGCGCGCGGTTGGCTTCCTGGATCGGCGCGTTGCGGTCATAGCTCGCCTGGCGCAGCCAGTTGGTCCGGTTGAGGCGCGGGCGCACTTCCTCGGCCAGCAATTCAAGGCTGCGCTTCGTCGCGCCCCAATTGGCCCAGTCCTGCGCGAAGACGAGGATGCCGCCGAAGCCGCCGGTCAATTCCAGCATGTGCTCTATCTCCGCCACGGCGTCGTCGGGCGTGCCGATGATGGCGCGCTTGTGCTTCACCACCCAGCCGGCGGGATCGGGCAGGCCGCGCGGCACGGGATTGGGCGCCGGCACGATGTCGTTGGCGTAGCCGATCCATTTTTCGATTCCGAATTGAACCTCGTTGAACGCCTGTTCGCGCGTCTCGGCAATGTGCATCTGGACGGCGAAGGACCATCGATCGCGGTTGGCGACGTGGCCGTGTTTGGCGCAGGTCTCCTCGTAAATTTTCCAGTTGGAGAGATGGTGCGCCAATGATTCATCATCGACGCCCGACAGCACCAGCACGCGCGCGCCATGCCGTCCCGCCGCCAGCACGCCCGCCGGAGACCGGATCGAGGCGACTGCGATTTCCATGGACGGCTGCGTGAAGCAGCCGACGGACAGCCGCGCGTTCACCAGTTCGAACCAGTCGGTCTTTTTCGTCACAGTTTTTCCGCGCAGCAAAGGAACTATACAATCGAGCGCCTCGTCCATGCGTGGGCGCATGTTCACCGGCGAAAGGCCGATCATCGCGGCGTCGGAGGGCAGCGCGCCCGGCCCGGCGCCGAACATCGCGCGTCCCCGCGTCATGTGATCGAGCTGCGCCATGGTTTCGGCGACAACGAAAGGATGGTGATAGGGCAGCGATTTAACGCCCGTGCCGAGACGGATGTGTTTGGTGCGCTCGGCGGCGGCGGCGATGAAGACTTCCGGCGCGGCGATGATCTCGAAGCCGCCGGAATGATGTTCGCCGATCCAGGCTTCGTCGAAGCCAAGCTGGTCGAGATGTTCGATCAATTGCAGGTCGCGTTCGATCGCCAGCGTCGGGTCGAGACCGGTGGCGTGAAACGGGCCCATGAACATGCCGAAGCGAAGCGGCGGATTTCTCGGGGTGACGGACATGATGCCGATCTCGCGTGGAGGACGGGCGCGGACCCGGGTCCGCCGCCGCCGCCTTTTCGCACATCCCGAAACAACAGGCCAACGGCGCTCGCTGGCGCCGCGCACGTTCGCGTGCCAGACTGGCGGCAAACCAAGGGAGGACAGTACATGCGCCTGACCGCGCGCCTCGCAACCCTCGCCGGCGTCCTGGCCGCGCCCTTCGCGCAAGCTCAAACTTCCCCGCAGTCCGTCGCCGATTTTTACCGCGGCAAAACCATCAATATCGTTGTGGGCACCGACGCCGGGGGCACCTATGACCAAAGCGCCAGGATGATGGCGCGAGGACTGCAAAGACGCATTCCCGGCAATCCCAACGTCACCGTGCAGAACATGGGCGGCGCCAACGGCATCCCGGCTTTCAACCACGTTTACAATGTCGCCCCCAGGGACGGAACCAGCATCGGCGCGGCGACGCGGCTGTCCCCCTACGAGCCGCTGATGGGCAACGCCAACGCGCGCTACGACGTGTCGAAATTGCGCTGGCTTGGTTCAACCGCGAGCGAAGTCGGCGTGTCCATGGCCTGGCACACGGCGCCGCACAAACGCGCCGAGGACATTTTCACGCGGGAACTCGTTGTCGGCGCGACCGTGCCGGGCGGCGACACTTACGTCTATCCCTACGCGCTCAATCGCCTCCTGGGGGCGAAATACAAGATCATCACGGGCTATCCCGCCCAGGACCCGATCGGCCTGGCCATGGAGCGCGGCGAAGTGCAGGGCAGCGGCAGCTGGTCATGGTCGAACATTCCGCACAGCCACGCCGACTGGCTGAAGGAAAAGAAGATCGCCATTCTGTTCCAGCTCGGGTTGGAGAAGCATCCCGACTTGCCGGACGTGCCCCTGCCGACCGAATTCGCAAAGACGGACGAACAGCGCGACGTGCTGACCTTGCTTATGGGGATGAAAAAATTCGGCTATCCGTTTTTCATCGCGCCGGGTGTTCCCAGGGAACGGGCCGACGCTTTGGCGAAAGCTTTCGACGACGTATTGGAGGAGCCGGAATTTCTGGCGGAGGCGAAGACGCAGGGCCGTCCCTTTGGCATGACGCGCGGCGGGGAAATGGCCGCTCTGATCACAAAGTCCTACGCCTTGCCGAAGGAGACGATCGATCGGGCGCGGGAAATTTTGAACGTGAAGTAGCGCCGAACTGGACACCTCATCGGCTTCCTATAGATTGCGCGCGCTTTAGCCTTTCAGGATGAACCAGTGAAACCAGCCCGCGTCCGCATCTCGGCCGAAAACCTCTCCGACTTTATCTCGCGCCTGTTTCAGGCAAAGGGCATGAGCGCGGCCGACGCGGGCAGCGTCGCCGAAGTCGTCGCCTGGGCTGATCAGCGCGGCGTCGCGTCGCACGGGATTTCGCGCGTGCCGCTCTATCTCGACGTGATCGAGCGGGGACAAATGGACGTGCGGGCGGAGCCGGTCGTCGATTCCCGCGCCGGCGCCGTCTTCGTGCTCGACGGCAGGAAATGCGCCGGCGCCGTCGCCATGAAGCGCGCGGTCGAGGAATGCGCGAAGCGCGCCAAAGCGCACGGCGTCGCTGTCGGCGTAGTGGCGCGCACAACGCATACGGGCGCCATCGGCCATTATGCGCACTGGGCGGCGGAGCGCGGATTCGCGGCGATTTTCTGCAATACCGGCCCGCCGATCATGGCCTATCACGGAACGCGCGCGGCGAGCGTCGCCACCAGCCCGATCGCCATCGGCGTGCCCGGCGAAAACGGCCCCGTCGTGCTCGACATGGCGACCTCCCTCATCGCCAACGGCAAGCTCATCGCCGCGCGCGACCGCGGCGAGCCGATCCCGCCGGACTGGGCGTTGTCGAAAGAAGGCGACATCTGCACCGACCCCGCGCTCGCCGCGATCCTGTTGCCGCTCGGCGGCCCCAAGGGTTCGGGGCTGGCGTTCATGTTCGAATGTCTAACCGGGATGCTCGGGAACAATCCCATCATTCTCGATCAGGCCGGCAAAAAACGCGTGCACACGGCGAACGCCATGATGGTGCTCATCGACGTGTCGTTGTTTCGGCCGTTGGAGGAATACAAACGCGAGATGGGCAAGTTGGGACGCCTGATGAAAGCGCTGCCCAAAGCCGACGGCGTCGATGAAGTGCTCCTGCCCGGAGAACGCGGGACGCGCGAGTTTGACAAGCGCGGGCGCGAGGGGATTTCGCTGTCGAGGAAGAGCTGGACGCGGATCGTCGAAGCGGGCGAAAAAATCGGCGTTTCGGCGCCGGCGGTGCAAGACATTTAGGAAACGCGCATGACCGAAGCAGGCGTCAAGTTCAAATCCGACGGCCTCGAACTCAACGGCGTCGTCAGCGTGCCCGATGACGTGCGCCCCGATGAAAGGCGTCCCGCCTTCATGGTTCTGCACGGCTTTGGCAGCACCCACAACGCGGGCAATGTGAAGACCCCCTGCGCCATGCTGAACAAGCTCGGCTACGTCACCCTGCGCTTCGACATGCGCGGCTGCGGCGACAGCGAGGGCGAGAAGGGGAAGCTGATCTGCCTCGAACAGGTCGAGGACGCGCGCAACGCGCTGACCTTCCTCGCCGGCGAGCCCGGCATCGATCCCGAGCGCGTCGGCGTGATGGGTTCGAGCTTCGGCGCGGCGGTCGCCGTCTATACCGCCGGCGTCGACAAGCGGTTCGCCGCCTGCGTGTCCGCCTCCGGCTGGGGCAATGGCGAGACGAAGTTCAAGGGCCAGCACGCGGGCCCGGGGGAATACGAGCGCTTTCTGAAAATGCTCGAGGACGGCAAGCGCCACAAGGAGCGCACGGGACAATCCATGATGGTGTCGCGCTACGACATCGTGCCGATCCCCGAACATCTGCGCGGCCACGTGCTGGAGAAATCCAT
>JANYDZ010000367.1 GCA_025363375.1 Hyphomicrobiales bacterium | reverse complement strand
CTTCATCTCCGCCATGTTGTTCACAAAAAGGTACTTGCCAAAGTGGTACGTCACCGCCGCGCGGCCCAGATGCTCGCCGGCGCTGACGAATTGTTTTTTCGCCAGCGCGTCGCGCCCCATCGCCTCGTGAATTGCGGCGCGTTTCGACCACGCGCCGCACCATTCGTCCCAATGCCTGATCGTCTTTGTCACGTCCACGTAATCGCTGGGATCGACGCCATTGATGGTGAACCGCGCCAGCCAATGGGCCACGGCGTGCTCGACTCTCGGATCGCTCATTTTCTTCTCCCGCGCTGACCGGGCGCACCTTAGCCGGATCGCCCGGGCGTTCAAGCGATGGCGCGCGCGTAAAAGATCGGCGGGCGGCAAGCCAGCCGACGGGCGAAATATTGCAGGCGAAATATTGCTTGTTCTCGAAGCCCGGCGGGTTCACATTCGCCACGCAAACACTGGATCGCAAGCGCGAAACCGGACCCACGGGGAGACCTGTCATGACTCGAATTCGCGCCCGTTTGAGACACGCCGTTGTTCTCGCCGCAGGTCTGGCGTCGCCGGCGTTGGCCGGCTCGCTCGGCGGCCCGCTGGAATTGCAGGACGAAGGCAGTTTCTTCGTCGGCGGCAAGGTCGTGACGACAGATTTTCCCGACGGTCCCGCCGCCGGCGCGCCGGCCGCGGGTCAAATCACAATCAACCAGATGTACGTGCAGTACCGGGTTCCCAGGACCGTCGGCGGACCGCCTGTCGTCATGGTGCACGGAGCGGGCCACACCGGCGTCACATTCGAAACCACGCCGGATGGCCGCGAGGGCTGGGCGACCTATTTCACGCGGCGCGGCTTCCCCGTCTACGTGGTTGATCACGCCGGGCGCGGACGCTCCGGCTTCGACCCGACGCAATTCAACCGCGCCAGGATGGAAGGCGCCGCGGGATCGCAGCCCGGCCTCGCGCTCGCGACGCGCGAACGCGCCTACCCCAACTTCCGCGTTGGTCCCGTCTATCCAAATCCGTATTCCGGAACGCAATTTCCAGTGGAGGCGCAGGACCAATATTTCGCGCAACTCGTGCCGAACGCCGAAACGACGCTCGCCGGCGGCGGCGCGAACACCGTCAACGCGCTTGCGGCGCTGCTCGACAGGATTGGTCCGGCCGTCGTGCTCGTGCATTCCCAATCGGGCCTTTACGGCGTCGACCTTGCGCGTCTGCGCTCGGACAAAATGCGGGCGCTTGTCTCGGTCGAGGGCGGCTGCGCGCCGGTCAGCGCCGACGATGTCCAGAAATCCCTCGCGAAAGTACCGATGCTTTCGCTCTGGGGCGACAACAGCGTTGGCGCGGTCGGCTTCAACGGCGACGAACGCCGCAATGGATGTTCGGCGACAATCAAGGCCATCGCGGCGGCCGGCGGGAACGCCAGGTTCCTGTTGTTGCCGGAGCAGGGCGTCAAGGGCAATTCGCACATGATGATGCTGGATAAAAACAATCTGCAAGTGGCTGATGTCATTCTGAGCTGGCTCGGCGACAACGCGCGCAAAAACTAGCCCAGGTCGAATCACAAGGCCCGTAGATCTCGATGGCCGGCGTTCGCGCGCGCCTTGTCCGGCTCCCTTGATCGTCGCATATTGAAGCCGCGGAACAATTGCGCCAAGCGGAAATCCGTGAAAAGCGAAAATCCGTGAACAGAGGAAATCCATGAACCCCGGCGACAACATCAAAGCCAACATCGCCTACGACGACCTGCGCGAATGGCTCGCCCACGCCGAACGTCTCGGCGAAGTACGCCACGTCAAGGGCGCCAGCTGGCAGGAGGACATCGGCCTCGCGGCGGAAGCGATTCTCCGCGCTGAAAACGGCCCCTGCGTGGTCTTCGACGAAGTGCCCGGCTGTCCCAAAGGCTTTCGACTTCTGCTCAATGTTTTCGCCGGCAAACGCCGCAACATGACCATGGGCCTGCCCGATCACCTCGGCAAATGGGAGCTCAGCGACGGCTATCGCGAAGCCTATCTGAAAGACCCCAAGATCATCCCCCATGAAATGGTGGAAACCGGGCCCGTGTTCGAAAACATCATGATGGGCGACGATGTCGACGTGCTGAAATTTCCTTCCCCCGTCTGGCATGAGAAAGACGGCGGGCGCTACATCGGCACAGGCACTTATTCCATTACCCGGGACCCCGAAGAGAACTGGCTCAACGCCGGCGCCTACCGCGCCATGGTGCACGACAAAAAGTCCGTCGGCATCGTCATGGCCTCCGGCCATCACGGCTATCTGCATCGTGAAAAATATTTCAAGCGCGGCGAATCCTGTCCCGTCGTCATGGTGCTCGGCGGCGATCCCCTCGCGTTTTTCTACGGCGGCGCGGAAGCGCCCTACGGCGTCTTCGAACTCGACATTGTCGGGGGAATGCGCGGCAAGCCCGTGCCCATGGTGAAGGGCAGGGTCACGGGCCTGCCCTTCCCCGCCAACGCCGAAATCGTGCTCGAAGGCTACGTGCATCCCGACGAGCGCCGCATGGAAGGCCCTTTCGGCGAATGGACCGGCCACTACGCAGGCGGCGCCAACATGACGCCCGTGCTCGACGTCAAAGCCATCTATCACCGCGACGATCCCATTCTGGCGGGCGTGCCGCCCATGGGCGCCGGCCCCGACGAAATGGCGCGTTATCGCGCCGTCATGCGCTCGGCCATGATCAAGCAGAATATGACCAACGCCGGCGTGCCCGATGTGCAGCAGGTCTGGTGCCATGAAGTCGGGGGCTCCCGCATGCTGCACGGCGTTTCCATCAAGCAGCGTTACGCCGGGCATTCCGTGCAGGCCGGCCACATCGCCGCGCAATGCGGCGCGTCGGCCTACGCCTCCAAATATGTCGTGGTTGTCGACGACGATGTCGATGTGACCAACCTCGAACATCTCATTTGGGCGATGCTGACGCGCAGCGACCCCAAGGAATCCATCCAGTTTATCGAGGGCTCCTGGGACTCGCCGGCGGACCCGCGCATTCCCCCGGAAAAGCGCGCCTCGAAAGATTACTCGCACTCGGTCGCCGTCATCGACGCGTGCAAACCCTGGCGTTGGCGGGATCAATTCCCGCCGACCAACGCCCCGTCGGCCGAAACCATCCGCAAGGCGCGTGAAAAATTCGGCTGGTTGCTGGATGCAAGCAAAGGCCCGCAACCTTGATTTCCAAACTTGCAGACGCGCGGAAAGGCGCGCACGGCTTGATCGGCAAAAGCCTGCGCCGCCTCGAGGACGCGCGGCTGCTGCGCGGCGCCGGCAAATTCGTCGACGACATTCACTTGCCCGGCATGTTGCACGCGGCCTTCCTGCGCTCGCCCGTCGCCCACGGCCTCATCCACAAGCTCGATCTCGCCGAAGCCCGCGCCCTCCCGGGAATCGCCGGTGTCTATTCTTGGGCGGACCTGCGCCCGCGCTGGCAACACGACCGCATGCCGCTGGCGTTGCACGCCTCCGGCATCAAATTCGATGTCGACCCATTTTGCCTTGTAAAGGACGAGGTTTGTTACGTCGGCGAATGCATCGCCATCGTCGTCGCCGACAGCCGCGCGATCGCCGAGGACGCCGTGGCCTTGATCGACCTTGTGATCGACCCCCTGCCCGCCGTCACCGATCCCTGTGACGGCCTCATGCCCGACGCGCCCAGGGCGCGGCTCGACACGCCCGACAATCTTGTCGCGCTCACGCGCATAAAATACGGCGATATCGACGGCGGATTTTCGCGCGCGGCGCATGTGGTGAAAGAACGTTACCGCCTCTCCAAGGGCGGTCCGCATTCCATCGAAACGCGCGGGCTCGTCGCCCGCTACGACGCGCGCGATGAAACGCTCACAGTGCATTCCAACACGCAAATGCCGCACCGCGCCAAACAGGTGCTCGTCGCCGCGCTCGGCCTTGGCGAACATCAGGTCGTCGTCGTCAATCCCGACGTCGGCGGCGGCTTTGGGCCGAAAGCCTTGTTTCATCCGGAGGAACTCAGCGTTCCCACAGTCGCGATGCTGCTCGGCAAGCCGGTCAAATGGATCGAGGACCGCTACGAGAGTTTTGTGTCGAGCGCGCAGGAGCGCGTGCAGGACTGGGACATGGAAGGCGCGTTTGACGCGAACGGCCGCCTCCTCGCCATACGCGGAAAACTCAGCCACGATCACGGCTCCTCGACCCCCTATGGAATCGCGTTGCCCTACAACGCCTCTTCCAACCTCGTCGGCCCCTATGTGTTGCCGGCCTTCCATATCGAAATCGCCCTGTGCCTCACCAACATGGTGCCCGCCACTTCCACGCGCGGCGCGGGGCGCCCGCAAGGCACTTTCGTCATGGAGCGCCTGCTCGACCGCATGGCGAAGAAACTGGGGATTGCGCGCGAGGAAATTCGCAGCCGCAATCTCATCAAGCCCGGCCAAATGCCTTATTCAACGCCGGTCGTCATGCGCGACGGCTCGCATATGACCTACGACAGCGGCGATTATCCCGAATGCCAGAAACGCGCGCTGGAAGCGGCGGACTGGGCGGGCTTTGCGACACGCCGCGAGGCCGCGCGCAAAAACGGCAAGCTGCTCGGAATCGGACTTGCCAATTACGTCGAGGGCACGGGGCGCGGTCCCTTCGAAAGCGCCTCCATCCGCGTGGGCGCCAGCGGCAAGATCATGATCGCCTCGGGCGCGACATCGCAAGGCCAGGGCACGAAGACCATGCTCGCGCAAATCGCGGCCGACGTGCTCGGCGTCGCGCCCGCCGATGTTCACGTCGTCCCCGGCGACACGCGCGCCACGCCCATGGGCCTTGGCGCCTACGCCAGCCGGCAAACCGTGACCGCGGGCAACGCCATATTCGCGGCCGCCAACGAGGTGCGCGAAAAGGCCATCAAAACCGCGGCCGTGATGCTGGAGGCGGCGGCGCATGATCTCGAACTGAAGGACGGCGTCGTGCGCGTGAAAGGGGTGCCCGGACACCGCAAAACGCTCGCCGAAATCGCCCACGCCATTTCCGGCGTGCCGGGATTTGCTTTGCCCGGCGACATCGCGCCGGGTCTTGCCTCGCATGTGGATTTTCAAATCAACGCGCTCGCCTTCTGCAACGGCGCGCACGTCTGCGAAGCGCAGGTCGACCCCGGCACGGGCCACGTCAAACTGACGCGTTACATCGTCGTTCACGATTGCGGCACGATCATCAATCCCATGATGGTCGACGGCCAGGTGCTTGGCGCCGTCGCCCACGGCATTGGCGCGACCTTGTTTGAATGGATGCGCTTTGACGAGACGGGCCAGCCGCAAACCGTGACCTACGCGGATTATCTCCTGCCCACGGCGGAAGTCATGCCGCGCGTCGAAATTCACCACATGGAATCGCCGAGCCCGCTCAATCCGCTCGGCGTCAAGGGCGCGGCGGAAAGCGGCACCATCGCCGCGCCCGCCGTGATCATTTCCGCCGTCGAGGACGCGCTGCGCCATCTCGATCTGCACATCCGCGATCTCCCGCTGACGCCGCCGCGGCTGCTCGCGCTGATCAAGCGGGCGCAAAAGGCGGGAGAGCGCCCATGAGCGCGCACGACATTTGCGTGTCGGTGAACGGCGTCGCGCACAAGCGCGCCGTCGAATCGCGCACGACCCTTGCGGACTTCCTGCGTCACGACCTCGAACTTACCGGCACGCATATCGGCTGCGAGCACGGCGTCTGCGGCGCCTGCACCGTGCTCGTCGACGGCCTCTCGTCGCGTTCTTGCCTGATGCTCGCCGCGCAAGCCGACGGCCGCGCCGTTGAAACCATCGAAGGAACCGCGGGGAACGACGGCGATCTCAACGCCATCCAGCGCGCCATGATCGAACATCACGGAGTGCAATGCGGCTTCTGCACGCCGGGCGTGGTGATGACCCTGATCGAATTGCGGCGCAATCTCAACGGACGTCCAATCGGCGAGGACGAAGTGCGCCGCGCGCTGTCGGGCAACCTCTGCCGCTGCACCGGCTATCAGGGGATGGTTGACGCGGCGTTGGCTGTTTTGAACGCAGCGGGCGCGTGACGGCTCCTGCAAACCCTCACTGCAAAATCCGGTTGATCCGCTCCACCATGTCGGGCGGCGTCGCGAACATCGCGTCGATCATCGCCTTCAATTCATCGCCGGTCTGTGGAAGGGCTTCGGCCTGAATCTTTTCGATGTCCTCCTGAAACGCCTTGTCCTTGATCGCGGCGATAAACGCGGTCTGGATCGCCTTCAAACGATCCGCCGGCACGCCCGGCGGCATCATGAAGGCGCGGGAGAAACGCCCCAGCGAATAAAAGAGTTCTAGCAGCTTGCGGTCGGACTCGTTCTTCGCGAACGCCAGACTGAGCGGCGTTCCCGCCGCCTTCAACTCGGGATGGCTTTCGGTCCCGTTCTGCACGATGATTTTGAAGCCCTTCGATCCGTCCACCGCGCCCGGCAATTGCTGTTTGGCCGTGGCGAACGAAAACCCGCAGATGCCGCCGATTTCGCCCCGCTCCAGCGCCAGCACAATTTCGCGCGTTCCTGGATATCCCGTCACAAGTTTGAACTTCGCGCCCATGACCTCTTTCAGCACGACCGAATGCTCATGCACCGTGCTGCCGCCGCCGGGCGTGCCGACGATCAATTCCCTGGCGAAGACATCCTCGAATTTCGTCACGCCGGAATCGAGCCGCGCGACGCAGATGATCGTCTCCGCGTTGCCGTTGCCGACGAAACTGAATTTGGTTGGATCATAGGCCGCGCGTCCACCCGCCAGCGTCGGCTGCATGAGCGGCTGCGTGAACGCGCCCGGCAGCACTTCCGCCATAAAGGTTCCGTCCTTCGGCGCCAGCGAATACAAATTGAGCGCCGCCGTCAGACTGCCCGCGCCGGGGACATTCGTCACGTTGAATCCGGGATTGCCCGGCACAAAACGCCCCATGTGCTTGCCGATAAGCCGCCCGAACAAATCAACGCCGCCGCCGGCGGAGGCGCCGATCATCAACGTGATGCGCTTGTCTTTGTAGAAATCGGCTACGGAATCCTGCGCGTGCGCGGACAAGGAACACGCGGCGGCAAACCATGCGGCGAAGCAGCCAGCCAGTCTCGTCATTTGTCCAGCCCCGCGATTGAAAACTCCCGCCACCCCGGCACATCCGCCACCTCCGAGAAGGGCTTGCCGAAAGGCCGCGTCGCGTCGACGCCAATCGCCGAGGCCGTGCGCATCACGCGCTCGATCCTGGGGTCGTCGATGGAGGGATCGGACGGCCCCGCGGGAATATGATCGATGATGATCACGTCATGCGCCGGCTGCACGCGGAACGCCATCGCCCATTCCACTTCCGCCGAATTATGCACGTCGATGTCGGGCTCGACGATGGTACCCCATTTCGGCCTGATGTTGCTCGACATCGCCGCCATGATGACCTGCCGCGCCTCGCCGGCAAACCGCGGCCGCATGGCGATCACCACATAGAACGACACGCCGGCGGAGGCGCGCACGGAAACATTCTCGATGGTCGGAAATTGCGCCTTCAGCGCTTTGTAGACGGAGGCCTCAAACGGAATCTGTTTGAGAATATGATTTTCCGTCACCGGCTTGCCCGTGAGCAGCCCCTGAAAATACGGCTTCCTGCGATGGGTGATCGCGGTGATTTTCCCCAACGGTTTGGGGGAGGCCGGCGTGTAATAACCGGTGTATTCGCCCAGCGGCCCCTCCATGACCATATTGCCCATATCGACCTCGAACTCGATCACGACTTCGCTCGTCGCGGGCACTTCCATGTCGTTGGTGACGCACCGCGCAAGCTCCACCGGCGCGCCGCGCCAGCCCCCCGCGATCTCCCAGTCGTTGGTCGTGTCGGGCACCTGCGCTTGACAGGTATAGGCGAGAACGGGATCGCAGCCGATGATCAGCGCCGCCGTCGGCG
>JANYDZ010000357.1 GCA_025363375.1 Hyphomicrobiales bacterium | reverse complement strand
TGGCGTTTGGCATGGAGGCGGACGCGCTCGCAAAAATTGTCGCTTCGGGCGTGCCCTTTCGCACCTCCGGGTGCCCCGGCGACGCGCGCGCGGACGTGTCCGCGTGCGACCGCCCCTATGGCGACAGTCCGCCGTCTGATATTGCTAGTTATCCGTTTCAACCCGCCGGCGGCGATTTGCGCCGTATTCGCAAACAACTTTCACAGGCCCCGTCGTGAAGCATGAATTGCGCATCGTCGATTCGGGATTGAGAACCGCGCGCGAGAACCTGAGCCTCACCGAGGCCCTCTGCACGGGGATGCGCGCGGGAACGACGCCGGACACATTGCGCTTTCAGCACTTTCCACGCAGCGCCATTGTCGGACGCCATCAACGCCTTGAACGCGAAGTCAATCTCGATTGGGTGGGCGCCAACGGCGTCGAGACGGCGCGGCGAATGACGGGCGGCGGAGCCATTGTGATGGGGCCGGGCATTCTGGGTTGGGAACTGATCGCCGCGCGCTCCCGCGTGCCCGCCGCGTTGAGCACCGTGACAAGCCTGATTTGCAACGGCGTTGCCAACGGCCTGCGCGGCTTTGGCGCCAACGCCGCGTTCAGACCGCGAAACGACGTTGAAATCAACGGCAAGAAAGTTTCGGGCACGGGCGGATACTTCGACGGCGACGCGCTGGTGTTTCAGGGCACTGTGCTGATCGAACTCGATCACAACTTCATGGCCAACGCCCTTGCGGCGCGGGCTCAAAAACTCGACAAACGCGCCATAGCGACGTTGCGGGACCGCGTGGGCGATCTCAGGGAGTTCCTGGGCGCCGCGCCTCCCTCGAACGCCGTGCAGGCCTGCCTCGCGGCGGGCGTCGCCGGCGCGCTGCAGATGGAGCCGCGCAAAGGCGCCTTGCAACCCGCCGAAGAAACGGCGGCGCGAACAATCCACGAGAAGGAGATTGGAACCGAAGCCTTCGTAACGGGGCTCGATGATTTCCTGCCCGCGCCGGGCCGCGCCCACACAGCTTCGCGGCAAACGCCGGGCGGCTTCATCGAGGCGTCCATTCTTATGCGCGGGGGCGCGGCGGGGCGGATCGATCGCGTGCTGATCGCCGGAGATTTCTTCGTGACGCCGCCGCGCGTTGTCGCGGATCTGGAAGCGCATTTGCGTGATCGGCCGGTCGACGGCCTGGAATCGCTCGCCGGTGAATTTCTCGCCCGGCAGGGCGCTCAGTTCCTTGGCGCCGGCCAAGGTGATATTGTGTCGGTCCTTGGGGAAGCGGCGCGCCTCGCCGCGAGCGGAATCAAAAATGGCTGACGCCGCAAAGCGCTTGCTGATCGTTCTCGTCAACACGGATCCGCGCAATGGCGAGGAGCTTGGCGCGCCGTTTTATCACGCGGCGGTGGCGGCGGCGCTTGACTACGAGGTCGATGTCGTCTGCACGGCGACGGCCGGGCGGTTGCTCAAAAAGGGCGTCGCGGAAAAGCTTGAAGTGAAGGCCGGAGCCGACAAATCCGTCTATGACTTCATCAAGGAGGCGCATCGCCACGGCGCGCGCTTCTGGGCCTGCCCCGCGAATTTCGATCTGTTCGACATGAGCGAGAGCGATCTTGTGCCGGAATGCGCGGGGCTGATGAGCACGACGAAAATGATTACGGATTTGATGGACGGGGAATGCCGTGTGTTGACGTATTGACATGATCACCGTCAGAGGCTGCGCCTTTCCCACGCATTTGCTCTACGACGTGAAAAATCACGTCTGGTACGAGCGGCTCGGCGATGGCTCGTTCCGCGTCGGCATGGACGCCGTGGCCGTCGCGCTGGCCGGCGACATTCTGGCGTTCACGCCGCGGCGCGTCGGGCGTCAGGTGGAATCGGGCAAGGCCTGCGCGGTTGTCGAGAGCGGCAAATGGGTGGGGCCGGCGCGCATCGCGTTCGACGGCGTTGTGCAAGCGGTCAACGACGCGATGATCGACAATCCGTCGCTCGCCAACGACGACCCCTATGGCAAGGGCTACATGTTGATCGCGCGCGCCGCCGACGACGCGCCGGTGGCGGGGCTGGTTTCGGGCAATGAACTCGCCGACGCCTATGAAGCGTGGATGGCCGGCGCTGATTTTGCCGGGTGCGGCGCGGGCGATTAATCCGCCTTGCCCAGCAGCGCGCCGCCGTCGACCGCGATATGCGCGCCGGTGACATAGGCCGACGCGGGAGACGCCAGAAACAGCGCCGCGCCTTTCATGTCGTCGGGCATGCCGATGCGGCGCATGGGGGTCAATGCGCCAAAGCCCTTCTGCGCGTCGGCCGCCTGCAAACGCCCGCCGCCAATGTTGGTCGCGGTGGGGCCCGGCGCAAGAGCATTCACGTTGATGTTGTAGGCGGCCAGCTCCATGGCCGCCTGACGCACAAGCTGGCCGACGGCTCCCTTGCTCGCCACATAGGCCGTCGCCACATGCGGTTCGGTGCGCGTTGCGGAGACCGACGAGGTCACGATGATGCGGCCATGGCCCTGCCGCTTCATGTGCGGAACGGCGGCGGCGAGCGTCGCCTGCACCGACATGATGTTCGTGCGCAGGACGCGCTCCCAGACCTCGCCCGCGACATTCTCAAACGCCGCTTTGGAATCGCGAACGCCGTCAAGGCCGACAAAGCCAGGCCCGCCGCTGACGCCGGCGTTTGCGAAGACCACATCGATGCGGCCGAGCGCGCCGCGCACTTCGCCCATGGCGGCTTCGAGGGCGGCGCGATCCGTGACGTCGAGCGTCATGGCGGTGACGCGGCCGCCTTTTGCGGACATTTCCCGCGCCGCGCGCGCCGCTCCGTCGGCGTCTCGATCGAACAAAACAACGACGGCGTCGTTTTCGGCCATCGCCTCGGCGCAGGCGCGGCCAATGCCGCTGGCGCCGCCGGTGACGATCGCCACAAGATCGCGCACGCAGAATAATTGATCGATTTTCATGTCGGCCTCGCTTTTTGCCCGCCGCCTATCAATCCTTTTGCGCGGCTATTGTCGAGCAACTTTTGTCGAACTTGCCAAGCTCCGCGCCGCGTGAAAGTTTGCGCGTGTCCAGCGTCGCCGACGCGTTTGTGAATCGCCAGCAACATGCTTTTCACCCTTGATCCCGAACAGATCGCCATAGCCGACATGGCGCGCGAATTTTCCGACGCGCGCATCGCGCCCCATGCGCTTGAGTGGGACGAGAAACGACGCTTTCCCGTCGATGTCCTGCGCGCGGCGGCGGGGCTCGGGATGGCCGGCATTTACACGCGGGAGGAACACGGCGGTTCCGGACTTTCGCGGCTCGACGCCGCGCTGATTTTCGAAGCGTTGGCTACGGGCTGTCCCTGCGTTTCCGCCTATTTGTCCATCCACAATATGTGCGCGTGGATGATCGACGCCTATGGCGACGACGCGCAACGCGCGAAGTGGTTGCCCCCGTTGATGCGCATGGACGTTCTCTCAAGCTATTGTCTGACGGAGCCGGGCTCGGGCTCCGACGCCGCCGCGCTGTCGACGCGCGCGCGCCGCGAGGGCGATGTGTACGTGCTCGACGGACAGAAGCAGTTCATATCGGGCGCGGGCAACGCCGATGACTTTTACATTGTGATGGCGCGCACCGGCGAGGCGGGGTCGAGGGGCATTTCATGTCTTGTCGTTGAAGGCGGAACCAAGGGCCTCTCGTTTGGCGCGAATGAACGCAAGATGGGCTGGAACGCGCAGCCGACGCGCGCCGTGATTTTTGCAGGCGCCCGCGTGCCCGTGGCGAACCGGCTTGGCGCGGAGGGCGATGGTTTTCGCATCGCCATGTCGGGCCTTGACGGCGGGCGGCTGAACATTGGCGCCTGCTCGCTTGGCGGCGGGCAGGCCGCGCTCGACAAGGCGCTGGCCTATATGCGGGACCGCAAGGCGTTCGGCAAACGCCTCGACGAATTCCAGGCGTTGCAATTCCGTCTTGCGGACATGGCGACGGAACTCGAATGCGCGCGCACCTTTTTATGGCGCGCCGCCGCTTCGCTCGACGCAAAGGCGCCCGACGCCACGCGGCTCTGCGCAATGGCCAAGCGCGTGGCGACGGACACGGGTTTCAAGGTGGCCAACGACGCGCTGCAATTGCTCGGCGGCTACGGATATCTCGCCGACTACGGCGTCGAAAAGATCGTGCGCGATTTGCGCGTGCATCAGATTCTCGAGGGCACAAATGAAATCATGCGCCTGATCGTCGCGCGTGGACTGGTCGAGCGCTGAAGCGTCCTGTCCCAATTATGAGAGAACTTCCATGACCAACATCGCATTCATCGGCCTCGGCAATATGGGCGGGCCCATGGCGGCCAATCTCGTCAAGGCGGGACATTCGGTGCGCGGCTTCGATCTTGAGGCGGTTTCGCGCGGCGCGGCGGCGGAAGGCGGCGTGACCATTGGCGCGTCGAACACGGAGATTGTCGCCGACGCCGATGTCGTCGTCACCATGCTGCCCGCCGGCCGGCACGTCATCGCGGTGCTCGATGAAATTCTCGGGACGGCCAGGCAAGGCTCGTTGATCATCGATTCCTCCACCATCGATTTCGACAACGCGCGCAGGGCTCATGCGATGGCGAAGCAGCGCGGGTTTCATTTTCTCGACGCGCCCGTCTCCGGCGGCACAGGCGGCGCCAGGGCGGGCACCCTCACCTTCATGTGCGGCGGGGACGACGCGGCCTTCGCGGCGGCCAGGCCCCTGCTTGAGAACATGGGCAAGCGCATCGTCCACTGCGGCGGCGCGGGCGCGGGACAAGCGGCGAAAATCTGCAACAACATGATCCTCGGCGCGACGATGATCGCGACCTGCGAGGCCTTCGTGCTTGGCGAAAAGCTCGGCCTCGCGCCGCAGGCCTTGTTTGACGTGGTCTCGACCTCGTCGGGTCAATCCTGGTCGACGACGGCGTATTGTCCCGTGCCCGGCCCGGTGCCGGCGGCGCCCTCCAACAATGGCTACAAGCCGGGCTTTGCGTCGGCGCTCATGCTGAAGGATTTGCGCCTGTCCCAGGAGGCGGCGTCGAGCGTTGGCGCCACGACCGCGATGGGCGCGCTGGCGACGCAGATATACGCGATGCACAACGCCTGGGGCGAAGGCGGCGCGGATTTTTCCGGGATCATCCATCTCATTCGCGGCAAGGAGAAATAGGCCGCTGTAAAAGGCCGATGGACAGGTCGCGCCGCCGATGTATGCTGCTCCTCGCAACATTCCCGGGAGGAAAAAATGCATTTCACCACGCGTCGCGCCGCGCTCATGGGAATGGGCGCCGTCGCGGCGTCCGCCGCCGTCCCCGCCTTCGCGCAAACCAACAATGTCGAAATTCGCCGCAACCTCGAATACGGCAAACATGACGGCGTATCGCTGACGGGCGATCTTTGGCAACCCGCCGCGCCCGGCAAATACCCTGTGATGATCGCCGTCCACGGCGGCGGCTGGCAGGGCGGCGCGCGCAGCACCTACCAATATTGGGGGCCGTGGCTGGCCCAGCGTGGCTATGTCGTCTTCGCCGTCTCCTATCGTCTTGTGACGCCGGGCAAGAAGATGTTTCCTGAATCCGTCCACGATGTGCGCGCCGCCATCCAGTTCGTGCGCAGCCGCGGGGACGCGCTCAAGGCCGATCCGGACCGCATCGCGCTCATGGGCGATTCAGCCGGCGGCCATCTCGTGGGACTGGTCGGCCTGGCCGGCGACCATCCGACCTTCAAGGGAGCGGCCCACATGGACGATCCCTACGCCAATGTCAGCGCCAGGGTGAAAGCTGTTGTCTCAAACTACGGCATCTTCGACATGACGCAGCAATGGAATCATGACGTCCTGACGCGGCCTGCCGACAATATCGTGGAGAAATATCTGGGCGCTTCACCCATGGACAATCGCAAAC
>JANYDZ010000316.1 GCA_025363375.1 Hyphomicrobiales bacterium | reverse complement strand
AACGGCTCGCCGGAGTTCGCCGACATCGTGTTGACGCGCATCACGACGACCGAGCTATTGCCGCCGTTGCGCGACATCGCCGCGCAAATGACCGGCGCCGAATGGCTGCTCAGTCTCGCGGGCGGGTCCGAAGAAAAAAAGATCCTGATGAACTATTGCAACTGGTGCCATTCCTACCAGCAGATTTTCCGCAATCGATACGATGAGCAGGGCTGGACGAAAATCGTCCACCGCATGACGCGCGGCGCGGGATCGCCGTTGATCAACATGCGCGAGCCCGGCCGGATGACGAAAGAGGAAGAATCAAAGTTCGTGAACTGGCTCGCCGCCGTGCGCGGCCCGGACTCGAAGGACCCGCCCTTCGCCGCGCTGCCGCGCCCGCAGGGCCGCGCCACGCGCGTCGTCATGACCGAATATGAATTGCCGCGCCTGGAAACGGCCACGCACGACGTCAGCGGCGACTCGCAGGGCCGCGTCTGGTATTCCACGCATCGCTCCTCGTATGTGGGCCGCCTTGATCCGAAGACGGGCGTGGTCGAGGAATTCCACGTGCCGCCGCCGCAAAAGGGCAGCCTGCCCGGCACGCACTGGATTCACGTCGACAAGAACGACATCGTCTGGGGCTCGGAAAACTGGGCGCACAACATCTGGCGGCTTGATCCCAAAAACATGGATTTCAAGCGCGTGCCCTGGAAGGTGCAAGAGGGGCTCAATTCGCCCATGGGCGGCAATTACGCGCTTGATCCCGACGGCGTGATCTGGCGCGCGCGCGAGAAGAGCGTCAACAGCGTCAACGCGCTCACCGGCGAGCAATTGCAGAAATTCCCGACCAAAAAATTCGCCGGCACCTACGGCGCCGCCGTCAGCAAGGACGGCCGCTACTTTGGCGGCGGCGCCTGGCCGCGCGACGGCGTGGTGATCGCCGATCTGAAAACCGGCGAAGTCTGGGAGCCCGAATCGACGCCGAATTCCGGCCCGGCGCGCGGCGAATTCGGCCCCGACAATTCCTACTGGTCGGGCGGACGCGGCGGCGTGCTCGTGCATTACGACACCAACACAAAACGCCTGCGCGAATACCGCCTGCCAACGCCCTACGCCTCGATGTATTCGGCGAACGTCGACAGGAATGGCGAGGTTTGGGCGGGCGAGATGCATTCGGGCCGTTATTTCCGCTTCAGCCCCAAGACGACGAGCTTCACGGAATATGTGCTGCCGGAACCCTACGGCATCGACCGTGAAACCTGGATCGACAATTCAACCACGCCGGTCACGGTCTGGTATGTCGATCAGGAGGGATTTCTGGTGCGCATCCAACCTCTCGATTGAGGCGCGCCCCCCTTTTTCCCGCGGGAATCCGATTTTCGTCGGACTTTCTTTGCGCGCGAAGCGCGCCGAAATAATCCGTCGCCGTGGAAGGAGCCGTTGGAATCGACGGATACGCCAAAGCCTTCCGCCAGGTTACACTCATGTCGTCGCGCGAATGCGGCCGCGCATGCGGCAATGTCGCGAATGACATGGGAGCAAAGCGATGGACGCGCGGGTTGAGCGAAACATTGACGTTCCCGGAGCGCTGACGGATTTCGCCGAGGCGCGGGACAGATCCGAGATTGTCGCGCGGTTCCGCAGCCTGATCGCGCAATTTGGTTTTGACGCCTTCGCGTGCGGCGAAGTGGATGTGCGGGATTTTCGCCGCTCGGTGTTTTACGTCGTCGATTGGCCGGCCGGGTTCGCGGACGCCTATCATTCCGGCAATCGGCTTCTGGATTGCCCGCTGGTTCGCGCATTGGCGAAATACGACAGGCCCTACCGCTGGACCGACGTCAAGGACATCTGCATTGCCACGAAGGGTTCCGCCGCCCTGTTCAACGCGGCGCGCGCGCAGGGGTGGACCGATGGGCTCGTCGTGCCGGTGGCGCGCGGCGGCGCGCGCAAGGGCGTGATTCACATGATGGGGCCACGCATCCAGATCACCGAATTTGAAACCGAAACGCTGGCGCTGCTCGCGGCGGCGTTTCTGGACCGCGTGCGCACCATGCTGGCGGGCAGCGACGAGTTGATCTGCGTCGGCGGCCTTTCGCCGCGGCAAATCGACTGCATGCGCCTCGTCGCCTCCGGTCAAACCGACAAGGCCATCGCCATCAAGCTCGGCATCGGCCCCTCGACCGTGCATGAATATGTGCACAACGCCCGGGCGCGCCTCGGCGCCAAGACCCGCGCCGAAGCCGTCGCCGTCATGGTGTCGCTGGGAATGGCGACGGTTTAGAGGCCTTCAGGGCGTCCGCTGGCGATCGTTGCGCGAAAGGCGCGCGCCGCGACGCGGCTACACCGCGCCTTCGTACCACGCCTTCGCGACATGCGATTCGTGCAACGTGACCTTGATTTTCACAATGCCTTCGCCGCCCGGTCCCAGCGCGCCGGAGCGGGCGGCGCCCGCCATCGCGTCGAAAATGTACTTTGACAGATATTCCGTCGTCGTCTGCTTGCCCTTGAACTGCTGGAGTTCGTCGAGGTTGTTGTAGTTGAGCGGCCCGAGCGTCGCTTTCAAGGCATCGTGCGCGCGCCCGATGTCGACGACGACGCCGTCCGCGGTGATGTCCGGCCGAAAAAACGCGACATCGACGACGAAAGTCGCGCCATGCAGCTTCTGCGCGGGGCCGAACAGCTCGCCCTTGAAGGAATGGGCGATCATGATGTGGTCGCGGACTTCGACGGCGTACATGGGGAATCCTTTCAACACGCAATTCGCGCGGGACAATCGTGGAGCGCGGCCGGCGCGTCAACCCGCGTTCGCGGATACGGCCTTCGCGCGGCGCAAATCGACGCGGGTTTATGCGCCCAACTTCCTGTCGCGTCAGATCATTTCAGGGCGTCGATCTGAATCAGCTCCGCAAGCTGCTTTGCGCTCAAGGCCTCGTTGAGGAACTTGAACTGCACGGCGTCCCGCATCGCCTCGGGAACGCCCAGCACCTTGTCGATCTGCAATGTGTCCTTGGTGATGAACTCGGCGATGGTGCGCTTCACCGACGCCTCGGGAAAATCGACGATGCCCATGTAGATTTTCATCGCCTCGGGCGAGACATACATCCAGTCGAGCGTTTCCTGATAGGCTTTCAGGTAGCGTCTGAAGGCGTCGGGCCTGGCGGCGACCGCCTGCGCGTTGGCGATCTGCACGCGAATGGTTTGCGCGCGCATATGCGGGGAATCGCTGAGCTGGCCGATCATGCGGATTTGGCCGGACGCGATACGGTCGAGATTGAACGGCCCGACGCTCCATCCGATATCGACCTGTCCGGTCATTGTTTGCGTCGTGGTGGACGCGGCGTCGCCCGTCGGCGTGATTCTGGCGTCTTTCAGCCCGTATTCATCGATCATCCGCAGCGCTCCGATATGGGTCGAAGAACCCGTCGTCGAATAGGCGATGGATTTGCCGTGCGCCTCGCGCATCGATTGCAAAGGCGACTTCGTCGGCACGTAGTAAAACACTTCGCGCGCGCCGGACGAACTTGCGCCGATGACGCGAATGGGCGCGCCTTTTGCGAATGCGCCAAGGGCGCCCGACAGCCCCGCGCTCAGACCCACGTCGACAGCCCCGGAAATCACCACCTGCATCGTCTCGCCGCCGCCGCCGGTGTAGATGATGTCGAGATCGAGCCCGTGCTTTTTGAATATCCCGGCCTGTTTGCCCATTTCGGGGAGGGCGCCTTCCCAACTGCCGCGGTTGGGCGAGGCGACCTTGAAGGTTTGCGCCAGGGCGCCTGTGATCGACGCCGCCGCCAGCGCGCCGCACATTGCGACGCCGCTCAGAAAATTTCGAACCGTCATGTGTTCCCCCGAGTGAAGTCGACCGCGTATGGAGGCGTTGCAACGGCGCCCCCAATTTTCACGCCGGCGCGTTTTCCAGCGCGATCACATCCTCGTGCGCCTTCAGCGCCGGCATCACCTCGGCGGCGAACAGCCGCGTGCTGCGCTCGGTCATTTCCGCCGGCTGCGTTCCGATCTGCAACATGGCGAGCAAATGTCCAAATCCCATTTCGCGCTGATTATGCAGAATGCGCTCCCGCACGCTCTTCGGGCTGCCGCACAGAATAATGCCCTGATCGATCAGCTTGTCGATGGTGGCGTTGGCGCGCGCCTGAAACTTCGCGACCATCAGCGCCTTCGTCGAGGCAATGGAGGAATAGCCGGGGGGAAGCCGCATTTCGAGCGAGGGAAATTTGATGAGCCTGTTGAAGAAATCCTCGATATGCGGCCGCAGGTCGCGCCGCGCCTGCTCGTCGGTTTCCGCCACATAGGTCGGCACGGCCCATCCCATTTGCGAAGG
>JANYDZ010000314.1 GCA_025363375.1 Hyphomicrobiales bacterium | reverse complement strand
CGACGAGATCGCGCGGATCCGACGTCTGCGCCGCCAACATGTTCTGGTACGAACAACCGTAGTTCCAGTAGGGCCGGTTGTTCCAACCTTCCCTGGACGAGCCCGAAGCCAGATCCGCCGGCCATTCGCCGCATCGGGAGGCGACGCGGGCCCGCACCGTGCGATAGCTCAGGCGCACGGGGGCGGGCAAGGAAGGGTCGGCCACGGGATAGGCGCCCACGCTCAGGTAGCCGGTGGCGCCGCCCGCCGCGAGCGCGGCGCGAATGGACGGCAACGCGGCGCGCTGCTGATGTTCATTGACCGCGCCCTGCGGAAACAGCACTTCGATGGGGCCCGCGGCGACGGCTTTCGCCTCGCTCGCGAGACCTTCGACGCGGGCGCGCATCGCGGGGTCCAGCTTGCCGCCGAGCGCGAATATGTCGACGCTGACCGGCGCGTCCGCCAGCACGATGGGATGGCGCGCGCGATAATCTTCCGGCAGTTTGGCGTCGACGACGGCCCGGTCCACCGTCGAGCAGGCGCCGAGCGGCAACGCAAGCGCCAGCAACGCGAAGCGCGAGGCGCGCGCCCGCGATATCTTTGGAGCCTGGTCCGCTCTTGCGCGCGGCTGGTTGGGCACGGCGCGTTCCGACTCGTTTGACATGGGACAAATCCTGCTCTGCGACTGCGACGACGTGGGCGTTTGATTCTCAATCCGTGATGAATCCCAGACGGCCCTTGAAGTTCTGGATCAGCTGAGGATTTTCAGCCGTCGAATAAATTCGATTGACCCGTCCCAACAGCACGGCCTGCGGATCGCTGGCCTCGACAAAACCATCCGTGGGCTTGGCGAGATCGCCTGGCTTGACGGGCTTGGCGATGTAGGGCGTGACGATAATCATCAATTCGGTTTCCTGACGCTGGTAGTCGCGCGAGCGGAAGAGCGCGCCCAGGACCGGCAGATTCATCAGGGCCGGCAGCCCGGTGATGGTCTGTCTGGAAATCGTCTGAATCAGGCCCGCCGAAGCGATGGATCCGCCTGAAGGAAGTTCGACGCTGGTTTCATTCTTGCGCGTGCGGAAACCGCTGACGGAGATGTTGTTGAAGGTGAAGGACGTCGTGGGATCGAGCTCGGTCACCTCGGTGGCGATGCGCAACAGAATGCGCCCTTCGGCGAGCACAACGGGCGTGAAGTTGAGCGTCACGCCATAGGGCTTGAAAGTATATCCGATCACACACCCTCCCCCGTTGGCTCCGCAGGTTTCGTTGGAGGGCACCGGCACTTCGCCGCCCGCGGTGAATTTGGCGTTCTCGCCGGACACCGCCGTCACCGTCGGTTCGGCCAGGATGCGCGCGACGCCGTTGCGCTCATAGGCCTTGATTTCAGCGCCGAGGCCTTTGATCGCGCCGCCCTGCACGCCCGCCAGGTTGCCGAAAGTGCCCGCCGTCGCCGAGCCGTTTTGCACGAAGGGATTTTGCAGATTGACGGCGCCCCAGTTTCCGTTCAGCGCCGTTTGGGTCACGCCCAGTTGCTTGACGATCTCGCGCTTCACTTCCGCGATCGTGACTTTCAACATCACCATGTCGCGCCCGCGTATAATGAGCGAATTGATGACTTTGCCGCCGCCCACGCCGGACGCGCCGCCGGAATTTGCGCCGGCGGTGGAGCCAGCCGACTCGCCCACAAAGCCCTTGGCGATATCCATCGCCATCTGCGCTTCGCCGGCCGAATCGACCGTGCCCGTCAGGATGATCGTGTCGTTGATGGTGCGCGGCAGGATGAGCGTATGCGGCATCGCGGTCTTGAGAATCTTGTCGAGCTCGCCCACGTCGCGGCCAATGTTGATTTCGAAGGCCGCAATCTGCTGTCCCGAAGCGTCCATCGCGTAGACGGATGTCTGACCGCCGCCCGTCGCGATGAGATAGAGCTTGCGCGCGGAGCGAACCACGGCGTTGGCGACCTTGGGGTCGGCGACAAAGACTTCCGCGGCGTCGCGGGGCAAGTCGACGATGACCGATTTGCCGACGCCAAGATTGATGCGCCGGGCGGCGACTCCGGCCGCCGGCGCCTGTGTTTGCGCCGCGGTTTCGACAGGCAACGCCGGCGCCAGAACCGCGGCCATAAGCATCGCGGCGGCCCATTTGTGAAGCTTTTGCTTCGGGCGGTTCATATTGAATGCTCCTGGCTTGGCGAATTCATTGCGGCTGTCGTGTTCGGAACTCATCGCTTGGCGGCGGAAACCGGGTTGCCAAAGCGGACTATCGTCAAAGCTGTGTCCGGCGGCTCCGGCGGCATCGGCGTTTCCGAATTGGAATCCAGCATGCTGCGCAGGACCAGCGACAACTGGCCGGTGCGCTGCGCCAGTATGAGAATTTCCGCCTGGCGTGGATCGGCCTCAAGCGTCGCGTTGGAGCCGACGACCACGGGCTGACCATTCTTTTCCTGAACGTTCTGACCGATCGCGAGCACGCGGACATTGGTCAGCAGCGTCTGCGTGACATAGGCTTCCTTGCCGCCCTCTTCGTCGCGGAAAGTCTTGAGCACATCGACGCGGTCGTTGGGCAGAACGAAGCCGCCGGCGGTGGTCGCGCCCTGCGAATCGATGTTGATCGCGACGGCGCGCGAACCCGCCGGCAGAATGGCCGACATGAACCCGGCATTGGGGCCCTTCACGAGCTTTTCGCGCCGAATCGGTTCCCCCGCGAAAAATCCCGCGCGGCTCACCGAGCCTTTGAGATCGTTGACGATGTTCGGCACTTCCGTGCGTCGGAGCATGCCCGCGCCGACAGCGCTGCGCGGCCAGACCAGCCACGCCAGATCGGTCTCCGCAATGAGTTGTCCCATCGGCAGTTCGCGGGACGCGGTCAGGACTTCGTCGGTGTCGATCTGCGCCGGAGCCGGCATGGCCTGAATGACCGGCGCCTGCGTTTTCTGACCGCCGCCGACCAGCAGCATCGCAGCGCCGCCCGCCGCGAGCGCAACACCCAATACAACAAGACGCGCTGTTTTCATGGTTCACCGTTTGACCGACGCAACGCGCCGCAAGGAAGCGTCATGAAGTTGAGCATCTAAAGGTCAAATTAAGGTTAACCGAATGTGTGCAAATCGAACGAACGGGAAGGCCGGCGCAACCTACGCGGATATCGAGCGCAGCCAGACCTGGGTTTCCGGGTAAATGAGCAGTCCGGCGGCCGCGAGGGCGATGCCGTATGGGATTCCGGACTTCTCGTCATGCAGCCGCGCGATCCACGCGCGCCGCATCAGGGTGGGCGGCAGCGGCCAACGCCGGACCATGACAAGGGCAAGCGTGAGGAAGCCGCCAAGCACCGCCGCCACGACCCCGTATTGCAGGATGTTCTCCCACCCGAGCCAGATCGCGGTGGACGCCGCGAGTTTCGCGTCGCCGCCGCCAATCCAGCCGAAACTGAAGAAGGAAAAAGTGACGACAAGGATGCCCGCGCCGCAGGACAGGTGCAGCAGCAACGTGTTCAAAGGCATGCCGAGCAAAAACGCCAGCGGCAGGAAGCCGACGATCAGGGCAAGCGACACACGGTTCGAAATTGTCATTGTGAACAGGTCGGAGCAAGCCGCGAAGGCCATCAACACGGGAAAGAAGATCATAACAGCGGCTTCGGTCATGGCTGCGCGTTTCCCGGAGAACGATTCCGCCAGAGCCTATTCAAGACGTGTTTAGTCCTGGTTAACGAAACCGCGCGACGAAAGAAAACGGCCCCGGAACGCCGGGGCCGTTGGAAGGGAAATCAGCCGCGGCGGATTTCTTAGTTGAGCGAACCGGCGATCGTCGAAAACTGCTTCGAAACTTTCGTGCCGACCGCGGTCACCGCGGTGATGATCACGACGCCGATGAGGCCGGCGATCAGGCCGTACTCGATCGCGGTCGCGCCGGACTCGTCCTTGGCGAAACGCATAAACAGGCTTTTCATGTACTTGCTCCTTGCTCCGAAAACCAACATCCCGGATAGCCGAAAGCTCGGATCGTCGCCGGAATGAGCCCACATTAGGCGGCAGCTCTTGCAATATTGTTAACACGCAAACGGAAATTCGGTTCGGAGGCAATTCAATCAAGTTTGGTAAAGCCTTGGCGAGCCGCGGCGCGCAAATCGGAATAATCGACGCTAATGCGCGGCGCGCCGCCACGTTCAATGTTCATTCACCATTTTGCCGTTAAGTGGACCGATACAGAACGCCGGAGCAAGAGCCCCATGTCAGTTCCACTCGCGCAGATTGTCTCCGGGTTTCTTCCCCGCGCCGTGGCGCTTTTCGCCGCCGGCGCGTCCGTCCTGGTTCCGGGCGGCGTTCAGGCCGCCGACACAATTCGCGTGAAGATCGACCAGGCGCAGGTCTATCAACTGCCCGACAACACATCGACGATCATCCTGGGCAATCCCGTCGTCGCCGACATCACCCTGCTGAAGAAAAGCAACCGAATGGTGGTGACCGGAAAATCCTACGGCACGACGAACCTTCTCGCGCTCGACGCCTCTGGAAACGCGATCAGCGAAACGATCGTGCGCGTCGCCGGCGATTTCAAGGGCCTGATTGTTCAACGCGGCCTTGAACGCGAATCCTACGATTGTTCTCCGCGCTGCCAACCAACGATCAATCTTGGCGATTCCGGCCGCTATCTGGGAGAGACCGCCGGCATGATCAAACAATATGGTTCAATCTCCAGCGGCAAATGACGTCGCTGGTTAACACGCGGTTAATTGGCGGTCCCGCAAATTCGCGGGTTTGGCAACGCCCGCGAAATTGTTTGTCGTTATTTTCAACGGCGACGATCCGTCATCCAGGCCGGCACGGCGGACGCGGACTTATCGGGAGTCTGGCAATGGCTTTGCAGGGTTGGCGCGGACCGCGTTTGAAAATCGAACGCGCTTTCAGCCGGTTTCGCGCAAACAGGGACGGCGCGACCGCGGTTGAATTCGCCATGGTCTCCGTGCCGTTTCTGGGCTTGTTGTTCGCCATCTTCGAGACCGCCTTCGTGTTCTTCGTGACCGAGGCGACCGAATCGGCGACGGCCGAAGCCGCCCGTCAGATCATGACCGCTCAAGCCCAGGGCAAGTATACGACCTCCACACAATTTCGCGACAACGTGATTTGCCCCACCGCGACCGGCACAAAGTCGCTGATTCCCAGCTTCATAAAATGCAGCAACCTGATCGTCGACATCCGCACCGTCGGCGCCGGCGGCGCCTCGACGACATTCGCCGGCGCCGACCTGAGCAAAGCCTCCATGATCGCGCCCGGGTTCACGCCCAAATATTGCATCGGCGTCGGCGGCGACATTGTCGTTGTGCGGGTTCTCTATCCGATGCCCGTCTATCTTTCGATCCTGTCCGCCACAAGCATGACGCAGGTCTCGCAATCGACGAGCGGACAGACCAATTACACCAGCGCCGACGGCGCCGTCGGCTACAAGCATGTGCTGATGGCTACCGCCGCTTTCCAGAACGAGCCGTTTTCCGGCGCCTCCGTCGCCGCCGGCTGCTGATGAGGCCGATCATGAAACCATCGAATCCGTCCCGACGCGCCATCGGCCCGTTGCGAACGGCGCTGCGCCTGGGACGCGACAAAAGAGGCGTCGCCGCCGTCGAGTTCGCGCTGATTTTGCCGCTGATGCTGCTGCTCTATGTCGGCAGCTCCGAGGTAACCCAGGGCGTTCTGGCCAGCCGTAAAATGTCGATCCTGTCCCGATCCCTCGCGGATCTCGCGGCTCAGCAACCAAACGCGACGGCGATGACCGACGCTAAAATGACAATTATTTTCGGCGCCGCCACCGCCATTATGTCGCCGTTTTCCACCACCTCCCTGCAGATGGTCATCTCCTCCGTCGATATACAGCTGTCGAGCGGCGCGTCGCCGACTCCGCCAGCCGCAAAAGTCTACAACAACGGCGCCCAGTCGCTGGTGGCGATCGTGCGCTGGAGCAAAACCGGGCCCACAACCGCCGGCACGCTGTCGCCGGCGCCCCCGGTTCTGGGCGCGCGCGACTGCTCAAAATACCTGGCTCACCTTCCCAGCGCCAGCGCGCAAAATTACACGAGCTTTCCCGAAGGCCTCTATTCCTCGGCGGGCGCGTCCGTGATCATCGCGGACGTCACCTACAGATACACGCCCGTCTTCGGCGGCGCGCTATTGTCGGGGCTCCATTTCAGCAAGGATTCCGGTTCCATCGACATGAAAATCACGAGTTACATGTCGCCGCGCAACTGGACGACCTACATTGCCTGGTCGGGAACGCCGGCGCCCGCTTGCAGTCAGGCGGGATGGCCGGCCTCGTAAAGTAAATCCTCGCGCCGGGCTCCGGAAAAGCCGCCCGCGGATCGGCGCCGCGGGCGTTTCGCGCAGATTTGTTCAGATCGTCTGATTGTATTCGCCGACTTCCGGATTTTCGCGGATCACCGCGTCGATGGCCTTGAACATGGCGCGCATATTGGCCTCCGACGCCGGGCTTTCGACCACGACGACAAGCTCGGGCTTGTTGGACGAGGCGCGCACCAGGCCCCAGGTTCCGTCCTCGAC
>JANYDZ010000313.1 GCA_025363375.1 Hyphomicrobiales bacterium | reverse complement strand
CGCCGACGTCGCCAAAAACGTCATTGCCTCTTTGAAGGACAATGGCTCGGTGGCGCGCGGCTGGATCGGCGTGCAGATCCAGCCCGTGACGGCGGAGATTGCCGATTCGCTTGGCCTCAAGTCGCAGAAGGGCGCGCTTGTGGCGGAGGCTCAGGCCAATTCGCCCGCCGCCGCGGCTGGCATTCGCTCCGGCGACGTGATCACCGCCGTCAATGGCGAGAAGATCGACGCGCCGCGCGATCTCGCCCGCCGCATCGCCGGCCTTGGCCCGGAGAAGAGCGTCAACATCGTCTATACGCGCGATGGCGCGGAAAAGACCGCCAGTGTTCGTCTCGGCGCCCTGCCGCAAGAACAGGGCGCCCGCGCCGAGGCGCCCGCGCGCAATGAGCGCGGCGCGCTCGCGGGCTTCGGCCTGACGCTGGCGCCCGCAGGCGCGGGAAAGGAGGGCGTCGTCATCGCCGAACTCGATCCGGAAGGCGCCGCCGCGCAGAAGGGCTTGCGTCAGGGCGACGTCATTCTTGAGGCCGCCGGCAAGGCGGTTGCGCGCCCTTCCGATATCCGCAGCGCGCTCGACGCCGCCCGCAAGGACGGACGCAAGAGCGTGCTGTTGCGGGTCAAATCGAAGGAGGGCGTGCGCTTCGTCGCCTTGCCCGCCACAATTGCCGCTGGTTGAGCGGCTGAACCACTCAGGCCGCCCCGCGCCCCCCACGGCGGCGGCCTGACGCGCGACGGCAGGCCGGAGCCGCATCCGGCCTGCCGTTTTTTTTCGGGATGGGCTATATGAACGACATGCGGATTCTCATCATCGAGGACGACAGGGAAGCGGCGGCCTATCTCGTGAAGGCGTTCCGCGAGAGCGGCCATCTGTGCGATCACGCCGCGGACGGGCTCGACGGTTACGCCCGCGCGCAGGACGGCAATTACGACGTGTTGATCGTCGACCGCATGTTGCCGAAGATGGACGGGCTGTCGTTGATCGGCGGATTGCGCGAACAGAAGATCGAAACGCCCGTTCTCATCCTCTCCGCGCTTGGCCAGGTCGACGACCGCGTCAAGGGCCTGCGCGCCGGCGGCGATGATTATCTCGCCAAGCCCTACGCCTTCTCCGAACTGCTGGCGCGGGTCGAAGTGCTGGCGCGCCGCCGCGGCGGCGCGGGCGGCGAGCCGACGGCCTACCGCGTCGCCGATCTCGAACTTGACCGCCTGTCGCACACGCTTTCGCGCGGCGGCAAGGACATTCCCCTGCAGCCGCGCGAATTTCGGCTGCTTGAATATCTCATGAAACACGCCGGCCGCGTCGTCACGCGCACCATGCTGCTCGAAAACGTCTGGGACTATCATTTCGATCCGCAGACCAACGTCATCGACGTGCACGTGTCGCGCCTGCGCGGCAAGATCGACAAGGGGAGCGCGGCGCCGTTGCTCCACACCATTCGCGGCGCTGGATACATGATCCGTGACAGCGCTCGGTAAACTCCTCCGCACCACCGCGTTCAAGCTGTCGCTGGCCTTTCTCGTCCTGTTCGCGATCGGCGCGGGCCTGTTGCTGGGGCGCGTCGGCAACAATGTGCGCGGCCTCATCGACGAGCAGGCGGCGCAGACCATCGACGCGGAAATTACCGGCCTCTCCGAGCAATATAGACAGGGCGGCATCCGCAGGCTCGTGGACGCCGTCGAGCGCCGGGCCGGACGGCCGGGCGCTTCGCTTTATCTTGTGACGACCTTCGCGGGCGAGCGCCTTGCGGGCAACGTCGCGCAATTGCCGGCCGGAGTGCTCAACACGCCCGGCGCCGTTGAAACCGCCTATCAGCATGTCGGCGAACAAATTGCCGCGAGCCGCGCGTTGGCCCGCATCTTTGCGCTGCCGGGCGGCTTTCGCCTGCTTGTCGGCCGCGATCTCGGCGAGCGGGAGATATTGGCGCGGGTGCTGATCCGCGCGTTGCTGACGTCGCTTTTCTGGCTGACGATTCTGGGAACCGCCGGCGGCCTGTTCGTCGCGCGCCGCGTGTTGCGCCGCGTCGACGCCATGACGGCTTCGGCCCAAACCATCATGTCCGGCGATCTCGCGCAACGACTGCCGCTCGCGGGCAGCAACGACGAACTCGACCGCCTCGCGCAAAATCTCAACGCCATGCTCGACCGCATCGGCGAGCTGATGCGCGGCCTTCGCGAAGTCTCCGACAACATCGCCCACGACTTGCGCACGCCGCTGACGCGTTTGCGCAACGGCGCGGAGGAGGCCCTGCGCGCGAACGCGTCGCCGCAGGACGCGCGCGCCGCGTTGGAAAAGGCGCTTGAAGAATCCGACGGCCTGATCCGCGTCTTCAACGCGTTGTTGTTGATCGCGCGCGCCGAGGCCGGCGCGTCGCGCGAAACCATGAGCGATTTCGACGTCGCCGCCGCCGCGCGCGACGTGGCCGAATTGTACGAACCCATCGCCGAGGAGCAGGCGACGACGTTGACCCTCGATGTCGACGATGGACTGTACGTTCACGGCCACCGCGAACTCATCGCTCAGGCGCTCTCCAACCTGCTCGACAACGCCTTGAAATATGGACGGCCCGCAAGCGGCGGGCCCTGCGCCGTGCGCTTCGCCGCGCGAAAAGTCGGCGGTTGCGTCGAAATTGAAATCTCCGATCGCGGGCCCGGCGTGGCGTCCGACGACCGCGCGCGCGTGCTGGACCGTTTTGTGCGCCTTGAGGGCGCGCGCTCGGCTCCCGGCTCGGGACTCGGCCTTTCGCTGGTGAACGCCGTCGCGCATTTGCATCAGGGATCGCTGCGGCTTGAGGACAACGCGCCCGGCCTGCGCGTGATCCTCGCTTTGCGCGCGGCCGCTCCGCCGGCCGCGATCGCTCCGCCGCAAACGCAACTGGTCGCCGCGACATGACGGGCGCGCCGCCGAACGCCGGACCATCGGACGCGACGTCGCCGCTCGCGTGTTTGTTGCGCAAGGCGCCGAAACTCTCGCGGACACGCGTCGCGCGGCAACGCGTGGCGGAATTTCTCGCGGACGTGGCCGCGCCGCGCGCCGCGTTTTGGGACGACAAGCCCCCGCGCGCGTTGCTTGAGGGCCTCGCGGATCATTCGCCGTTCTTGTGGCGGCTGGCGAGCGTGGACGCGGACCGCCTCGCGCGCCTGATGACAACGCCGCCGGCGCAAAGCCTCGACAGGCTGCTCGCAATTATGAACGAGGCGTCGCAATCGGCGTCCGGCGACGAGCAAATCATGCGCGCGCTGCGCAAGGGCAAGCAGGAGGCGGCGTTGCTGATAGCGCTCGCCGACATCGGCGGCGTGTGGGATTTGGCCGACGCGACGCGCGCGCTGACGCGTTTCGCCGACGCCGCCGTGTCCGACGCGCTGGGCTTTCTGCTGCGCCGGGAACGCGACGCGGGCAAACTGCGCCCCGTTGGTTTGAGCAACCCGTGGGAGGACTGCGGCATGGTTGTCCTGGCGCTCGGCAAGCACGGCGCCGGCGAGCTCAATTATTCCAGCGATATCGATATCGTCGTGCTCTTCGACCGCGCCGCCGCCGCGCTGGAGCGCGATGTCGAGCCGGCGGCGCTCTTCGTGCGCATAACGCGGGCGCTGGCCCGTCTGCTGCAGGAGCGCACCGGCGATGGTTACGTGCTGCGCGTCGATCTGCGCCTGCGCCCGGATCCAGGCTCGACGGCGGTCGCCATCTCCCTCGACGCGGCGATGGATTATTACGAGACCGTTGGCCAGAACTGGGAACGCGCCGCGATGATCAAGGCGCGGCCCGTCGCCGGCGATCTGGCGCTCGGCGAAGGATTTCTGCGAAGTCTCGCGCCCTTCATCTGGCGCAAGTATTTCGACTACGCCGCCATCGCCGACATTCACGCGATGAAGCGCCAAATTCACGCCGTGCGCGGTCACGCGGACGTGGCGGTCGCCGGCCACGACGTGAAACTCGGGCGCGGCGGCATTCGCGAAATCGAGTTTTTCGCGCAAACGCAACAATTGATCTTCGGCGGCAAGCGGCTCCGGTTGCGCGGAGCGCGCACGCTCGACACGCTCGCGGAACTCGCGCGCGACGGCTGGATCAAGCCCGCCGCCGCGCAAGAGTTGACGCAAGCCTATGTGTTCTTGCGGGAGATCGAGCATCGCCTGCAGATGCTCCATGACGAACAGACGCAGCGGCTGCCTTTGGACGACGCGGAACTCGAGCGCTTCGCCCGCTTCTGCGGATTTTCAGGCGCGGCGATGTTTTCGCGCCGCCTGTTGAAGCATTTGCGCGCGGTCGAACGGCACTATGCGCGGCTGTTTGAATCCGCGCCCGGCCTCGACACGGCGCTCGGCAGTCTGGTTTTCACGGGCACGGCGGACGATCCCGAAACCCTCGTCACATTGCGCAAACTGGGCTTTCACGATCCATCGCGCGCGGCGGAGACCGTGCGCGGCTGGCATTTTGGCCGGCGGCCCGCCGTGCAGAGCCCGCGCGCCCGCGAAGTGCTCACCGAACTCGTGCCGGGCTTGCTGGAAGCCTTCGCCGGAAGCGGCGATCCCGACGCGGCGCTCGCGGCCTTCGACGCGGCGTTGGCGCGGATGCCCGCCGCGATCGAGCTCATGTCGCTGCTGCGTTCGAACAAGAACCTGCGCGAATTGTTCGCCGACATTCTGGGCGGCGCGCCGCGCCTCGCCAACGTCGTCGCCATGCGCCCGCACGTTCTCGACGCCGCGATCGATCCCGCCTTCGGCGCCGCGGGGCGCGATGAACGCGTATTTCAGGCGCGCGCGAAACACCTTCTGGAAAGCGCCGGAACCACCGAGGATTTTCTCGACGGCGCGCGCGACATGGCGCAGGAGGAGAAGTTCCTGATCGGCGTGCGCATGCTCTCCGAAGCCATTGATCCGGCGCGGGCGGGACGCGGCTTTTCGGCGCTCGCCGACGCGTTGATCGAAGCGGCCCTGGCGCATACGCAAGCCGCGTTCAAGGCCGAACACGGCGAGGTCGCTTCCGGCCGTTGCGTGGTGCTGGGCATGGGCAAGCTGGGGTCGCGCGAGATGACGGCGGCCTCCGATCTCGATCTCATTGTAATCTACGAATACAACGACGCTCATCCCGACTCCCGGGGAGGCCGGCCGCTGCACGCGGCGCGCTACTACACGCGGCTGACCCAGCGGCTTGTCTCCGCGCTCACGGTCGCGACGCGGCGCGGCGGCCTCTACGAGGTCGACATGCGCCTGCGCCCCTCCGGCAACAAAGGCCCCGTCGCGACGCGCTTTTCGGCCTTTCTCGATTATCAGAAATCCGAAGCGGAAACCTGGGAGCGCATGGCCCTGACGCGCGCGCGCGTCGTGTGCGGCGACGCTTCGCTGGCGCGCGACATGAGCCGCGCGCTGACCCGCGTTCTGACCGCGCCGCGCGACGGCGAAACGCTGCGCCGCGAGGTTTACGACATGCGCCGGCTGATGGCGCGGGAAAAGGGCGAAGACGACCCCTGGGATTTGAAGCTCGCGGCGGGCGGCCTGATCGACCTCGAATTTCTCGCGCAATATTTCGTGCTGCGGCACGGCGCGGCGCATCGCCGGTTGCTGCGGCTCGACACGCAGGCGACGCTCGCGGCCGCGACGCGGCTTGGCTTGCTGCCCGAGCGCGACGGCGAAGTGTTGCGCGGCGCGCATCGCCTGCTGAGCGCCGTGACGCAGATGCTGCGGCTGGCGGTCGAGGGGCCGTTCGATCCCGCCGCGACGCCTTCGGGCGCGTTGCGCCGCGTCGCCGCCGTCAGCGGACTTCCAGATTTTCGCAGCCTCGAGCGCGAACTGGTTTCAACGCGCGGCGCGGTTCGCGCCGTCTTCCAGCGCGTGCTGGGAGAGCCCTGAACGGCGCGCTCAATACGCCGCGGCGGCGCGCGGTTCGCGCTGCGCGAGGCCGGGAATGGTCAACAGCGACAATTGCGCTTCCAGCGGCAATTGCACGCGCACGACGGTGCCCGCGCCGGCGGTCGAGCGGATTTTCAACGAGCCGCCGTGCAGTTCGACGATCGACCGCGCAATGGCGAGGCCAAGGCCGGAGCCCTTGACGCCGTCTTCCAGCGGCGTGCCGATCTGCTCGAACGGCTTGACGACGCGCGCCAAGGCTTCGCGCGCGATGCCGACGCCGGTGTCCTCGACATAGATGTTGACCGCCGAGGCGAGCCGGCGCGTGCGCAGGGCGACGCGGCCGCCTTGCGGGGTGAACTTGACGGCGTTGCGCATCAGCGCCGTCACGACCTTCTCGATTTGCGATCGGTCGGCGCGGATGGTCTCCCGCGAGGGGACGTCGACGCTGACCACGATGTTCTTGTTGTCCGCCGCCGCGCGGATGTTCTCGACCGCGTTCAGAACGATGTCCTCGACCGCGACGTCGCCGCATTCAAGACGCATGCGCCCGACCTCGATGTGCGACATGTCCAGCACGTCCGAAATAAAGTTGTGCAAATGCTGGCCGCTCTTGCGGATATGGGCGCAATATTCGACGTAGCGCGCGTTGCCGAGCGCGCCGAAGGTTTCCTGCTCCATCAATTCGGAAAAGCCGATGATCGCGTTGAGCGGCGTGCGCAATTCATGGCTCATGTTGGCGAGGAATTCGGATTTGGCCTGATTTGCGCTTTCGGCCTGTCCTTTTTGTTCGAGATAGCGCTCGGCGAGATCGGTGAGTTGCGCCGCCTGCGATTCCAGCGTCACGCGCGAGCTTCGCAGGCTTGCGATGCTGGCCTTCAACTGGCGTTCCGATTCAAGCAATTGCGCTTCGTGGCGTTTCAACGTGGTGATGTCTGTGCCGACGGAAACGTAGCCGCCGTCCTTGGTGCGCCGCTCGTTGATCTGCAGCCAGCGGCCGTCGGACAACTGCGCTTCGCAAGTGGTCGCCGCCGCGCGCGCCCGCTCGCCGAGCGCCGATTGCGCGCGAACCAGCGGCGGCGCCCCGCGCGCCATCAGTTCGGCGTAGGCAATGCCAGCGGGAATCGCTTCCGCGCCCAGCGCGTGGAGGCGCTGGAACTTCGAATTGCACATGACCAGCCTGTTGTCGGCGTCCCAGAGCACGAAGGCCTCGGAGATGGTTTCGATGGCGTCGCGCAGCCGCATGTCCGCGGTGGCGGTTTTGGCCGCCAGCAGCTTTTGTTCGGTGACGTCGACGGCGATGCCCACAAGATGCGCCTCGCCCCGCGCGCATTTGCGCACGAGCTCGGCGCGCGCGCGCAGCCATATCCAGCCGCCTTGCCCGTTGCTGACGCGAAACTCATGATCGATGCTGTCCGTCTCCGAAGCGGCGAGCATCGCGGCTATGCTCACGAGATTGCCGTCGTCCGGATGGATCAGCGCGTTGACGTCGCCGCAGGAGAGATAACCGTCGCCGCGCTCGCGCCCGAGCATGGCGTACATCGAGTTCGACCAGTAAATGCGGCCACGCGCGATGTCCCAATCCCATAAGCCGCAACGGCCGCGGTTGAGCGCCGTTTCCATGCGCTGGCTCATGCTGCGGCTGGCGCCGTCGGCTTCGCGCGCGCGCCGCGCCTGCAAGCCGTGGGCGAAGGCGGCGAACGTCAGCGCGCACAGACCGCACAGGATCAGCAGGCTGGTGCGCTGAACGCGCGCGCGCCAGGGAGCCAGGGCGTCGGCGAGTTTGTGAATCACCGCGATCTGCCCGTGCGTCGTCCGCAGATTGCGCACGCACGCCAGCGCCTCCGCGCCGTCGGCGAGCGTCACGCGCATGACCCCGGCCTTTTCCGCGAATGTCGTGAGAACCTGCGCGGCGCCGAGCCAGTCGGCCAAATCCCGCCCGACCGCCTCCGCGTCGGGAAAGGCGGCGATAACGCGCCCCGCCGCGTCGC
>JANYDZ010000250.1 GCA_025363375.1 Hyphomicrobiales bacterium | reverse complement strand
CCAGCAATTCTAAATGACCGCCCGCCAGCGATTTTTCTTGTATCCAGCGAATCCCGTTTCTGATTCAAGGTTGGGGTGCTGATTCTCGATCGCCTCCTCGCTGGTCTGCGAAGTGCCTGCGCCGCATTTCCCGATGCGCGGAAAGGCGAGGTGACCTATGCGATGGCGGATGTCGGCATGTCCGCGTTTTCGCTGTTTTTCATGAAGTCGGAATCGTTCCTCGCCTATCAACGCTCCCTCGAGGCCGAGCGCCAGACCTCCAATTGCCGCACCCTGTTCGGCATGGCGAATATCCCCACCGACGCGACGATCCGCTCGCTCCTCCCTTCGGCCAGCCGCGGGTTTCAGGACAGGCCCCGAAACCCGGGCCGCCTCTACTGCTTCACTTTCAAATCCTTCAGCTTGGCGAACACCGAATCCACATCGACATGGTCTTCCGGCAACTCCGCAGCCTTGGGCTTTTTCGCGCCAAACACATCCTCCTGACTGAACGAGGCTTCCGGGCGAGGGCCTGTGGTGATCTCGGCGGAGAGCAGCGTCGCGCCGTGATCGACGGCGGCTTGCGGGCGGTCTTTGTTGGCGCGCGTGACTTCCATGTCGAGGTCGAGCTGCGAGCACAGGCCAAGCGTCACGGGATCGAGCGGCGACAAGGTCGAGAAACTCGGATGCGTGCGGTCGCGGATCGACTGCAAGGTGGTCTTGGTGGTGCCAACAAGGCGCATCACCTGCGCGTCCTTGAGTTCGGGATGGTTACGCACCAGCCAAAGGATGGCGTTGGGCCGCTCCTGACGGCGCGACAGCGGGGTGTAACGCCCGCGGTTGGTTTTCTTGAACTCCGGCAGATGCACCTTGGACGGCGCAAGCGTGAGTTTGAAATCGGCGTCGGCTTCGCCTTTGGCGATGGTTTCGCGCGTCAACTGGTTCGAAGTGATGGGGTCGTGACCTTTGATTCCGGCGGCGACTTCGCCATCGGCGATACCCTTCACTTCAAGCGGATGCAATTTGCAGAAATCGGCGATCTGATCGAAGGTCAGCGAGGTATGCTCGACAAGCCAGACGGCGGTGGCTTTCGGCATCAAAGGCGCGGCGTTCATCATCGTCTCCTTGGCTGTGGCTCCAGCTCGCCCCCGGATTCAGGGCGAGCGCCGCCGGGCTCCGGCCCGGCCGAGGCGGAGCCTCAAATCATTCATCCATACGGGGATATGGGCGCTGTATACGGGCGATGCCAGTCGAAAGCAACGGATTTGCGTGGAAAGTTCTTTGCGGAGCAGGGTGATGGTTTGGGTCAATCCCAGCCAACGAACCCGGTTCGGTCGCCTGGCAAACGTGAGCGATCACTACCGCTTGCTTCCAGCGTGATTTAACGCGGGATACACGCCATGATATTGCCGGCGACAGCGGCGATCCCGGGCTTTTAACAAAATGCAAGAACTCGCCGCCTGAGCTCGCGCCCGGCGGCATTTTTTCGTCGCTTGCCGTCAATATATCGCCAGGCATCATGGCGCCCATGGCCGCATTGGCGCGGCAAGCCTGACGCGCTATGTCGGAACGCGCTTGGCTGTTTCGCCGCGCAACAATCCCGGAGCCCCCATGCCCCATACGCCGGCCTCGCAAGCGCTGAAACATCTCAACGTCATCGACATGACGCATGTGCGCACCGGGCCCGTCTGCGTGCGGCAACTGGCCGATTGGGGGGCGAATGTGTGGCGCGTCGAGCGCGTCGGCGACCCCGCCGACTTTTCCGGGCGGCATGATTCCGACTTTCAGCACAAACACCGCAACAAGCGCGCGCTCGCCCTCGATCTCAAATCCAAAGAGGGACGCGCCGTATTGCATCGCATGGTCGAGAAAGCCGACGTCATCGTCGAGAATTACCGGCCCGACGTGAAGCACCGCCTGGGCGTCGATTACGAGACGCTCAGCGCCATCAATCCGCGTCTGATCTACGCGAGCATTTCCGCCTTCGGGCAGGATGGGCCTTACAAGGATCGGCCCGGCGTCGATCAGATTATTCAGGGTCTGTCAGGCATCATGTCGGTGACGGGCGCCGCCGATGGTCCGCCGACCCGCGTGGGCATTCCCATAGCCGACATTACCGCGGGGCTTTTCGCGGCGCTTGGAATCATGACGGCGCTGGTCGAGCGCTCGGTGTCCGGCAAGGGGCAGTGGGTGCAGACGTCGCTGCTGGAATCGCAAATCTTCATGCTGGATTTGCAGGCGATCCGCTATCTCGTCGATGGAATCGTCGCCAAACGCGTCGGCAATGAACATCCCACCGGCGTGCCGACCAACGCCTATCGCACCAAGGACGGCTACATCAACATCGCGCCGACGCCGCCCATGTGGGACCGGTTGTGCCGCGCGCTGGACCGCGAGGAATGGATTACGGATCCCGATTTCGCGACGAAAGACGCGCGGCGCAAACGGCGCAAGGAGATCAACGACCGCGTCGAGGCGATCACCATGTCGATGGATTCAGAAACGCTGCTGGCGAAGCTGGAGGCCGCCGACGTGCCCGCCGGCGTTATCTACGACATAGGCCAGACGTTCAACGACCCGCAGGTGAAACACCTCAAAATGTCGCAGAAAGTGCGGTCGGGAAAGCTCGGCGAACTGAACCTGCTGCGCCAGCCGTTCAGCCTCAGCCGTACGCCCGCGCAACTGGCGCTGCCAACGCCGGAGTTTGGCGAGCATACCGATGAGATCATGCGCGAGCTGGGGTTCTCGGATGCGGAGGTGGCGCGGCTGCGGGAGATGAAAGCGGTGGAGTAGGGTGGCGGCCGGGACATGATCGAAATTCCGCGTTCCGCGGACGTTTCGATCATGTCCCCGACTTGTCCCCGTCCCCCCTCAAAACTTCACGTGGGCCTGGCCCTTGAGGCCGAGCATGGCGCGGGCGTCGTCGGGGCTTGCGGCCTCGTAACCAAGTTCTTCGATGATGCCGCGCACCTTCGTCACCTGCTGGGCGTTGCTCGTGGCCAGTTCGCCGCGGTTGATGAAGAGCGAATCCTCGAGGCCGATGCGCACGTTGCCGCCCAGCATCGCCGCATGGGCGCAGAACGGCATCTGCGAGCGGCCGGCGGCGAGAACGGACCAGCGGTAATCCTTGCCGAATAGTTTGTCGGCGGTTTTCTTCATGAACATGAAATTGTCGATGTCGGCGCCGATGCCGCCGAGAATGCCGAAGATGATTTGCAGGAACACCGGCGGTTTGAACATGCCGCGGTCGATGCAATGGGCGAGGTTGTAGAGGTGACCCACGTCGTAGCATTCATGCTCGAACTTGACGCCGTGGCCCTCGCCGAGGGTTTTGTAGATGTGCTCGATGTCGCGGAACGTGTTGCGGAAGATATTGGCGTCGGAATTGAGCAGATAGGGCTCTTCCCAATCGTGCTTCCAGGTCTTGTAGCGCGCCGCCATGGGATAGAGCGCGAAATTCATCGAGCCCATGTTCAACGAGCACATTTCGGGCGAGGCGGCGAGCGGCGCGGCGAGGCGTTCCTCGATGCTCATCAGCACGCTGCCGCCGGTGGTGATGTTCA
>JANYDZ010000226.1 GCA_025363375.1 Hyphomicrobiales bacterium | reverse complement strand
GTCGGCGCGCTTGGCGTGCCGGATCGCGCGACCCTCGCAAATATGGCGCCGGAATATGGCGCCAGCACAGGCTTCTGGCCCGTCGATGAAGCCACGCTCGCCTATCTCCGCATGACGGGCCGTGGCGAAGATCACATCGCGCTTGTGGAAGCCCATGCGCGCGCGGCGGGACTCTTTCGCGCGCAAGACGGGCCCGTGCCGCGCTACCACCGCGTCATCACCGTCGATCTTTCGAAAATTACGCGCTGCGTCGCGGGGCCTTCAAAGCCCCACAATCGGCTGACGACCGCGGCGCTCGGCGAAGCCTTTCGCGCCAAAGCGGGCGCGGTCGACACTTCGCCGGGCGGGGAAAACATCCCCGACGGCGCCATCGGCATCGCCGCCATCGCCTCCTGCACAAACACGGCGAATCCTCATGCGATGATCGCGGCGGGGCTGCTGGCGAAACGCGCGGTCGAACGCGGTCTCGTCGCCGCAGACTGGGTGAAGACGTCGCTCGCGCCGGGTTCGCGCGCGGTGACGGCCTGGCTGGAAAAGGCGGATTTGGCCGCGCCGCTCGAAGCGCTCGGCTTTCACGTGATCGGCTATGGCTGCACGACATGCGGAGGCAAGTCGGGCCCGCTGAAACCGCAACTGGTTGAAGCCATCGAACAACGCGGCGTTAAAGTCGCGGCGGTGCTCTCCGGCAACCGCAATTTCGATGGCCGCATCCACCGCCTCGTCGCCGCGAGTTTCCTGGCGTCCCCGGCGCTCGTGGTCGCCTATGCGCTGGCTGGAACAACCAGCATCGATATAGACAATGACGCGCTTGGCCATGGCGCCGACGGCGCGCCGGTCTATTTGCGCGACATCTGGCCCGACGAATCCGAAGTGAACGCGCTCGCCGCCCGCGTCGTCACGCCCGATTGCTTTGTCGGCGCGGGGCAGGGCGCGTCGGCGAAAATGTGGAACGACATCGCCGCGCCCAAGGGCCCGCTTTTCAATTGGGACGCCGCGTCAACCTACATCGTCGAACCGCCGTTCTTCGCGGAGAGCGCCGCCGGTTTCGGCGCGCGCGACGCTGTTGACGGCGCGCGCGTGCTCGGCGTCTTCGAAGACGGGCTCACCACGGATCATCTCTCGCCCGGCGGCGAGATTCCGCCGGACAGTCCGGCGGGGGAATATCTACAGAGCCTCGGCGTCGCGCCAAAGGATTTCAATTCCTACGTTGGCAGGCGCGGCAATCATCACGTTCACATGCGCGCGACCTACGCCAATATCCGCGTCAAAAACCTGATGGCGGGCGGGCGCGAGGGATGGTGGACGAAATTGCAGCCCTCGGGCGAGCGCGTCACGACATTTGAAGCGGCGAAATACTACTTCGAAAAGGCCGTGCCGCTGATTGTGCTGGGAGGCCGCGATTTTGGTTCGGGCAGCAGCCGCGACTGGGCGGCAAAGGGCCCGATGCTGCTCGGCGTCGGCGCGGTGCTGGCGCGTTCATTTGAACGCATTCACCGCTCAAATTTGATCGGCGTTGGCATATTGCCGATGATCTTTATGGAGGGCGACGGCATCGAAGTTTTTGGACTCGATGGAAGCGAAGAGTATTTTTTGCGCGGCATCGAGGCGGCGCTCGCGCGCGGCGCGCCGCTGGAAATCGAAGCGCGCTTTGGCAATGGCGATATCGCCGTCTTTCCCGCGCGCGTCGATTGCCGCTCGCGGGCGGAGGCGGAGTTGTTGCGCAACGGCGGCGTGTTTCAGGCGGCGCTGAAGCGGTTTGGCTCTCACGCCCCATAGCTCTTCACGCTCATCTCCTGCTCCGCCTGGAACATGTGAATGAGCTGGCGCTTCTTCTCCGGGGAATCCGTGAAGTTCAGCGTATTTCCCATTTTTGGATGGCACACGCGATAGCGCGGCGGATACTTCAAAAACTGCTGGAATTGCGCGGCCGCCATCCACGCCCAGCGCGGATTGGCGAGCAGGCGGCGGGCGATCGCGATCATGTCGGCTTGCCCGGCCTGCAAAATGTCCTCGGCTTGTTGCGGCTCCCAGATTTGCCCCACCGCCATCGAAGCGACGCCGCCGCGGTTGCGCACGGCGTCGGCGAAGGGAACCTGATAGCCGGGGCCCGCCGTGATCTTCTGTTGCAGCGTCACGCCGCCGCTTGACGCGCAGATATAGTCGCAGCCGCGTTGTTTCAGTTCACTCGCAAGCGCAACCGAATCCTCAAGCCCCCATCCGCCATCCACCCAATCGACGGCGGAAATGCGCACGCCGATGGGACGGTCGGCGGGAAAGGCCGCGCGGCAGAGTTCGAAAATCTCGAGGCCGAAGCGCATACGGTTCCCGCGGCTTCCACCGTAGGAATCCTCGCGCTTGTTGATCAGCGGCGACATGAACTGGTTCACCAGATACCCGTGAGCGAAATGCAGCTCCAGCAGATCGACGCCGATTTGCGCGGCGCGCTTCGTAGAATCGACCCAGGAGCGTTGCACGCTTTCGATCGTCTCAAGATCCATCACTTCGGGATGGGGATGAATCTCGTCTTCGTAATAGGAGGGCGAAATGGGAGTCCAGCCGCCTTTTTCCGGTCCCAGCGGCTCGCGGATCATGAACGACGGCGGCACGGAGGCTTTGCGGCCCGCGTGCGCCAGCTGCACGCCGAATTTCGCGCTGCCGACCTCCTTGCAGAATTTCACCACACGCGCCAACGCCTCCTGCGTCTCGTCGTTGTAAAGCCCGATGCACCATGGCGATATCCGCCCCCTGGGTTCGACGCCGCAAGCCTCCGTGATCACCAGCCCGAGGTTGGACGCCGCGTATTGGCCCAGATGCATCACATGCCAGTCGGTCGCCTTGCCGTTCTCCCCGGCGTACTGGCACATCGGCGACAGCACGATGCGGTTATCGAGCGTGAGCCCGCGCATCGTGTAGGGCGAAAACAGCATTGACGACATAAAGCCTCCCGGAAGGTGTTGACGCAACGTGTAACGTCCACGCGGGAGTTTGGCGAGACCGCCAGGGCAGCGGATCGCGCGCCGG
>JANYDZ010000201.1 GCA_025363375.1 Hyphomicrobiales bacterium | reverse complement strand
CGGCAGCGGCGCCGGCGGCGGTTATGACGCCTATGCGCGCGCCTTCGCCCGCCACGCGGGAAAACACATTCCAGGCAATCCCGCCTTCGTGGTGAAAAACCTGCCCGCCGCCGGTGGCATGGCGGCGGCGAACACTCTCTTCGCCGGTTCCGACAAGGATGGACTGGCAATCGCCGCGCACACCAACGGAATCGCCATGGACCCCTTGTTCGGCAACGCGGCGGCGCGGTTCGACGGGCGCCGGTTCAACTGGCTCGGCTCCATTGGAAAATTGCAGAACGTCTGCGCGCTCTGGCATCTCAATCCCGTGAAAACGATCGAGCAGGCGCGGGTGACGCAAGTCACGGTGGCGGGCGCGGGCGCCACGTCCAATACCGTCATCGTGCCGAAAATCATCAACGCCTTGCTGGGCACCAGATTCAAGGTCATCGCCGGTTACGAGCCGGGGCAGGGCGACGCCATCGCCATGGAGGCGGGCGAGGTCGACGGCGTTTGCGGCCTGGCGTGGTCGACCATCAAGGCCTCGCGCTACACCTGGATCCGGGACAGAAAAATTACCGTGCTCGTGCAGATGGCGTTGGAGAAACTGCCTGATCTGCCGGACGTGCCGAGCGCGCTCGATCTCGTCTCCGACCCCGCGAACCGCAAGGTGCTCGAACTTATCCTCATGCGCCAGGAAATGGGCCGCCCCTTCGCCGCGCCTCCCGGCGTTCCCGCGGACCGCGTCGCGCTGCTGCGCCGCGCCTTCGACGCCACGATGAAAGACCCCGGGTTTATCGCGGAAGCGGCCCGCGCCCAGCTCGAAATCGAACCGCTGACCGGCGAACAGATCGACGCCTTGTTGGCGACGGCCTACGACGCGCCGAACGACATCGTGCGGCGAGCCGCGTCGCTGATCGACGGCGGCTCGCAGGGCAAATAGCGCGAACGTCCGCGCCGTCGCGCGAAGCGCCCTCCGGCGCTTATTCCGCCGCCATTTGCAGCGCCGGCGCGCTCCATGTGCCGTTTTCGATCTCTTCGATCTGCCGTTTGGTCTCGCCAATCGCATATTGCGTCAAGGGGCGCAGATACAGATAGAAAATGATCGTCAACAGCAGCACATGCGCGGCGCGCGGATTGCGCACAAGGCATTCGAGCAGCAGTTTCCAGACGCGCGCGCGGATCTCGGGGCGATTTCGCGTCACCTCCCACATCAGGCCGCGCATCTTGTGCAAGTCGCGCCACGACTGACGGGCGAACGGGGCAAATCCCAGATTGACGCGCGGCAGTTCGAGCACCGTGCGGCGGACGCGGCCGAAATAGGCGTCGGGATCGTAGACTTTCGCCAGAATTTCCGCGTGATCGCGCAAAATGTCGATGCGGGGACGCGCGGTTTCAAAATTCAGGCCGCCGACGCAGAGTCCGCCGGACTTGAGATCATGGTCGATTCCGTTGTCGGGAAAAAGGCGCCCCTCCACCGCAAGCCGCCGCGTCAACTGCGTATTGGGCAAGGCGTGCAGCCGTCCAACCATGGTGACCGGAATGCCGGAGTCTTCAATGCATTGGACGATGCCCTCCGCGACGCGGTTTTTCTCCGTGTCGAAGCCGATGACAAAGCCGCTCAAAACGAAAATGCCGGCCTGGTTGATGCGCTGGACGCTCTCGGGAATGCTGCGCCGGGTGTTCTGCTTTTTCGACATGTGCACGAGCGTTTCGGGATCGGGACTTTCGATGCCGACGAAAATCGCGAAGACATTCGCGTCGCGAAGCATCCGCAGAAGCGCCGGATCGTCGGCGAGATTGAGCGAGGCCTCCGTCGAAATCATGAAGGGAAAGCCGCGGTCTTTCTGCCATTTGATGAGATGCGGCAGAAAGGCCTTCACGGCTTTCTTGTTGCCGATGAGATTGTCGTCGACGAAATCGATATGTCCGCGATACCCCATTGTGTAGAGCGTATCGAGTTCCGCCAGCAACTGATCGACGCCTTTGGCGCGGGGATTGCGGCCATAGAGTTCGATGATGTCGCAGAACTCGCAGGTGAACGGACAGCCGCGCGAAAACTGCACGCTGACAAAGAGGTAATGGTCGAATTTCAGCAAATCGAAACGCGGGATAGGCGTCTTGCGCACGTCCGCCTGGAATTTCGGCGCTTCATACACGCCGCCTTCGTCGCCGGCTCGCCAGGCTTCAACGAAGGCCTCCAGCGTATCCTCCGCCTCTCCCAGAACTCGAAAGTCGGCGCTGGCGTAAAGGTGCGGACTTGAGGTGGCGTCCGGACCGCCCACGACCACGGGCAATTCACGATCATGCGCCATTTTGATCACGTCGAGCGCGTCGATCTGCTGCGCGTTCATGCCGCCGGTCATGACCATGTCCGCCCAATCGAAATCGGACTCGGCGAGTTCTTCGGTGTTGCGGTTGACGAGCCGGACGTTCCATTCCTTCGGCAACATCGCGGCCACGGTGATCATGCCGAGCGGAGGCGCGGGATAACGCGCGCCAACCGTATGCAGCACGCCTTCGAAGCTCCAAAACGATTTTGGATTAAATTTCGGAAAAATCATCAGCACATTGCATGATTCCGACATATGAACTCCAGACGCTGCGCGGACGAAAAGAGACAGGGAAGCCTGACTTTTAAGGTTAACAAATGATTACGCGCGCAAATTGCGCCACAATAGCGGCTTTGGCAACCAGACGGGCGCGTCCACAAGTAAATATGGTAAATACGCGGATGGGAACGCGGGAAGCCAATCAGCTTGAGCTTTGGCTTGTTTCCTGGCGCAAGCCTGAACGATTGCGCTGCCTCGGGCGCCGCGCGTCACGTCCCCCTCGGTTTCGCCCGCGCTGTCGGGGCCGCGTTCGCGGGATCGTCGGGCCACACGTGGCGCGGGTATCTCCCCTTCATGTCGCTTTTCACGCCCGCCCATGAACCCTTCCAGAAGCCCGGTAAATCGCGGGTAATCTGGATGGGGCGATGCGCGGGCGACAGCAGATGCAGCGTCAGCGGCACGCGGCCGGCGGCAATCGCGGGATGCGTCGAGAGGCCGTAGAGTTCCTGCACGCGAACGGCGAGGACCGGCCCGCCTTCGGCCTCGTAGTCGAGCGCGATTTCATTGCCGGTTGGCGCGGCGAAATGCGTCGGCGCTTCGGTTTCGAGCCTCCGCTGCATGTCCCATGGCAACAGGGCGTGCAGCGCATTGCCGAGATCCTCGGAGCCGATGGCGGCGAGACTCGTCTTCCCCTCAAGATGCGGCGCCAGCCAGCCTTTCGCGTTGCGCGCCAGAACCTCGTCGGAAAGATCGGGCCAGGCGTCGCCGCCGGCGCGGCGCAGAAACATCACGCGGTCGCGCCATTGCGACAGCGCTTTTGTCCAGGGCAGGCGCGCAATGCCGAGCGCGGCGACGCCTTCGGCGAGCAGGGCGGCGCAGTCGGCGTTGGCCGGCGTCGGCAAAGTCTGTTCCGCCAGCACGACCGAGCCGAGCCGGCGCGTGCGGCGTGACCGCAAGGCGCACGCCTGTTTGTCGAACAGCGTCTCCTCAATGGTCTCGACGCCGGGCATGGCCTCGACCTCTTCCGCCGACATCGCCGCCGCCGCCAGAATGCGCGCCGAGGCCGCGCGTCCGGCGATTTCGGCGATCGCGAGCCAGGGCTCGCGCGCCAGTGGCTCATGCGCCTCAAGCAACGCCGCGCGGCTGTTGGCCATGAGGAATTCCCCCGGTTTGCCGCGCGCTTTGGCGATGCGGTCCGGATATGCAAGCGCAAGCAGCGCCCCCACCGTCTCTCCGCCCCGTGAACCAGGGAGCAGGGGATGTGGTTCCCGCAGCGAAAGCTCCTTCTCGGCCGCCTGCGCCCAGCCCAGCGCCAGCCGCCGCGCGTCCTCGCCGCGCCGCCCGCGATCGCGCCGCAATTGCTCGACGCGCTCGCCGATATCGACGCTGTCGCCGCCAAGGCCGCGCTCCACCAGCACAACGGCGATTTCCGCCGCGCGGCGCGCGGCGCCGGCGCGCGCGGCGTCCACCACCATGCGAGCCAGGCGCGGCGGCAGCGGCAGCGCGCGGATCGCGCGGCCTTCGTCGGTAATGCCGCCCTCCGCGTCGAGGGCGCCAAGCCCTTGCAGCAACGCGCGCGCCTCCGCGACCGCCGGCGCGGGCGGCGCGTCCAGCCAGGCGAGCGATGATGGATCGCGCGCGCCCCAGGCCGCGAGATCAAGCATCAGGCCGGACAGGTCGGCGGAGAGAATTTCCGGCGCGGTGAAGGCGTCGAGCGCGCCGGTCGCCGCCTCCTCCCACATGCGGTAGCAAACGCCCGGTTGCGTGCGCCCCGCGCGTCCGCGCCGTTGATCGGCGGCGGCGCGCGAAACCCGCAGGGTCTCAAGCCGCGTAAGTCCGATATCCGGCTCGTAGCGTGGCACCCGCGCCAGCCCGCTGTCGATGACGACGCGCACGCCCTCGATCGTCAGCGAGGTCTCCGCGATGGAGGTCGCCAGCACGATCTTGCGCCGTCCCGCCTCCGCCGGCGAAACCGCGAGATCCTGCGCGCGTTTCTCCATCGCGCCGAACAGCGGCGCGATATCGATGTTTTGCGCGCGGACGCGCTCTTGCAGCAACGCGGCGGTGCGCGTTATTTCGCGCTGTCCCGGCAGAAAAACCAGCAGCGACCCGGATTCTTCGCGCAACGCGGTCGCCACAACGCGCGCTGTATCCTCTTCGATGCGCGCGCGTGGATCGCGCGAAACATGCCGCGTTTCGACGGGAAAAGCGCGCCCCTGCGATTCGATCAGCGGCGCGTTGTTCAGCAGCTTTCCCACGCGCGCGCCATCCAGCGTCGCCGACATTACCAGCAGCCGCAAATCCTCGCGCAAGCCGGCCTGCGCGTCGAGTGCCAGCGCAAGGCCGGCGTCGGCGTCGAGCGAGCGTTCGTGGAACTCGTCGAAGATGACGCAGGAAATCCCCTCCAGCGAGGGATCGTCCAGAATCATCCGCGCGAAAACGCCCTCGGTGACGACTTCGACGCGCGTTTGCGCCGATACGCGCGATTCCATCCGCACGCGCAGACCCACGCTGTCTCCGACCTTTTCGCCAAGTGTGTCCGCCATGCGCTGCGCGGCGGCGCGCGCGGCGAGCCGGCGCGGCTCCAGCATGATCAGCTTGCCGCCCCGCGCCCAGGCCTCGCCCATCAGCGCCAGCGGAACCCGCGTCGTTTTGCCCGCGCCCGGCGGCGCGACAAGCACGGCGGAATTGCGCGCGGCAAGGGCCGCCCGCAAGGCGGGGAGGGCTTCATCTATGGGGAGGGGGGCAAACGGCGACATCGGCTTCAATCTGGTGACGGGCGCGTCAGTCCACGCCGCTCTGTCGGCGCCGACCTTGATCCGCTGTTACTCCGGCATATGCAATTTGGGATCGGGCGGCATGTCGAAAGCCCGCGCGGGCGACCCGATCGACAAAATGGCCGCCATGCAAGCGCCGAACCTGGACCGGCGGGCGAGGGTCTGAAGGGACATGGGCGCCTTTTGACAAGCGACGACGCGGAATCGCCGCAACTCAGGTTTGCACATGTTCTGCTTGCCGGGAAGTCCGCATTGTGTATGAAATGCGCCTCGTCAGTTTTTGACCTCGGCGAAACCAGATTCGCGCGGTTAACAGGGTCCGGCCGGCGCGGACCGATCCCGCACAAATTCGCTCCCGGCCCCTTCTCGCGGCTCCGGCAAAGGAGTATATCGCCGTGTCCTAGCCTCCCCTTTGGGGGAATACAGTGCGCGGGTGATCTTCAAGGACTATCCCATGGCGCAAGAATCGGCGCGTGAAGTAGCCACGTCTCCGGATGCAGGAGGGGTGGCGCAGGGTCACGGCCAAGCTCATGGCAATCTATGGACGCTGACGCTTGGCTCGGTTGGCGTCGTCTATGGCGATATCGGCACCAGCCCGCTCTACGCCCTGCGCGAATCGCTCGCCCATACCCGCGCCGCCGGCATCGCCGAACACGATGTCGTCGGCATCGTCTCGTTGCTGCTCTGGGCCCTGTTCCTGACCGTCACGCTCAAATATGTGCTGTTTTTGATGCGCGCCGACAACAACGGGGAAGGCGGCACGCTGGCGCTCATGGCCCTGGCGCGGACCACCGGCGGCAAACTCGCGGGCCCCGCCATGGTGCTTGGCATCCTGGGCGCCTCGCTCTTTTCCGGCGACGCCATCATCACGCCCGCGATCTCCGTTTTGTCCGCGGTCGAGGGGTTGAAACTGGTCACGCCCTTGTTCGAGCCCTACGTTCTGCCGATCACCATCGTCATTCTGCTGTCGTTGTTCATGGTGCAGAGCCGCGGCACCGGCAAGGTCGCGACATTTTTCGGGCCGATCATGCTCGTCTGGTTTCTGACGATCGCGGCGCTTGGGTTGAGCCACGTCGGCGACGCGCCGCGCATTCTGTACGCTTTCGGCCCGCAACACGGATTGGCCTTTTTGAGCGCCCACGGCTGGGTCGGGTTTCTGGTGCTTGGCAGTGTTTTTCTGGCTGTGACCGGCGCCGAAGCGCTATACGCCGACATGGGGCATTTTGGCCGCAAACCCATCCAGATCGCCTGGGTTGCGCTGGTGCTGCCGGCGCTGGTGCTGAATTACCTTGGCCAGGGCGCGCTGGTGTTGAGCGATCCCGCCTCCATTGAGGACCCCTTCTTTCTGTCCGCGCCAAAATGGGCGCTGTTGCCGTTGGTCCTCCTGGCGACGGCGGCCACGGTCATCGCCAGTCAGGCGACGATCACCGGCGCGTATTCACTGGCGCGTCAGGCGATCCAGTTGGGCCTGCTGCCGCGCCTTGAAATCCAGCACACGTCGGACACCCAGGAAGGCCAGATCTATATTCCGCGCGTCAACACGATTCTATTGATTTGCGTGGTGTTGCTGGTGTTGATGTTCAAAACGTCGAGTTCGTTGGCCTCCGCCTACGGCATAGCCGTGACCGCCTCGCTTGTGGTCGATTCCTGTCTCGCCTTCATTGTTGTCTGGAAGTTGTGGCGCTGGCCTTTGTGGGGCGCGGCGTTGGTCGTCGGCGCGTTTCTCGCCATCGAAATCGCCTTTTTTTCCGCCAACATCGTCAAGCTCTTCGACGGCGGCTACGTGCCGTTGCTGGTTGGCTCCGGCATGGTGGTGACGATGTGGACCTGGCTGCGCGGCACAAAACTGCTTGAAGGCAAAACGCACCGCGATTCCATCCCCATGCCCGACCTGCTGCGCATGCTGGAAAAGTCGAAGCCGACGCGCGTGCCGGGCACCGCGATTTTCCTCACCAACGATCCCATGGTCGCGCCGACCGCGTTGATGCACAACCTCAAGCACAACAAGGTGTTGCATGAGCGCGTCGTCATCATCAGCGTGCGCACCGAGCACACGCCGCGCGTCGACCCGGCGAAACGCTTTGAAATAGAGAAGCTCTCGGGCGATTTTACCCGCGTCGTCCTGCATTTCGGCTTCATGGAGAGTCCGCGCGTGCCCGCGGCGCTCGCGACCATGCGCAAGGCCGGACTGAAATTCGATATCATGACGACCTCGTTCTTCCTGGGGCGGCGAACCCTCCGCACCGCCCCCAATTCCGGCATGCCGCGCTGGCAGGACAATCTGTTCGTCGGCCTGTCGCGCCGCGCGGCGAATGCGACGGACTTTTTTTCAATCCCGTCGGACCGCGTGGTGGAACTGGGCGCTCAGGTCACGGTCTGAGGCGACGCGCGTCAACTCCGGCCGATGCTGTGATAGGAAAATCCACGCCGCCTCATGTCGTCCGGCCTGTAGATATTGCGCAGATCGACGACGACGGGCGCCGCGAGAATCTGTTTGATCCGATCAAGGTCGAGCGCGCGAAATTCATCCCATTCGGTCACGATGACAAGCGCGTCGGCGCCCTTGGCGCATGTGTAGGCGTCGCTCGCGAACTCCACTTTCGGCATCAGCGGGCGCGCCTGCGCCATGCTTTCAGGATCGAAGGCCCGCACGCGCGCGCCGACCGACTCAAGCGCCGCGACAATGTCGAGCGAAGGCGCCTCGCGCATGTCGTCGGTGTTGGG
>JANYDZ010000243.1 GCA_025363375.1 Hyphomicrobiales bacterium | reverse complement strand
CGTCGAGCCCTTCGAGCAGCCGGGTGCGGTCGGCGGGCGATATTTCAAACGCGAAAGCCCGGCCGCCGGGCGCGGTGACCCTTTGCGCGACAAGATCGACGGTGAAAGCGGCCGCGCCGTTGGCCTCAAGCACCAGCGCGTCGAACGCGTCGGCCTCGTCAACCGCCAGCACGACCGGCAACACGCCGTTCTGCAGTAGGTTCTCGCGATAGATGTCGGCAAAGCTGCGCGCCACGACGCAGCGAATGCCCACCGCCTGCAGGCACCAGACCGCCGCCTCGCGCGAGGAACCACACCCGAAATTCTGACCGGTCGCGAGAATTGACGGCTTTGCAAACTGCGGCTTGTTCAAAAAGAACCCGGAATTGTCCGAGCCGTCGGGATTCTTGCGCCTGCGCGCGAAAAACATCTGGGCATAGTCGGGGTTCATGCGCGGTCCTGCGCCGAGCGGCGCGACCTGGTCGGTATTGACGTCGTCCTCGATCAAGGGCGCGGCGACGCCCGACAAAGTGGTGAAGGGCTGCATGATCAGGCTCCCGCCATGAGTTTGCGCACATCCGTGATCTTGCCCGTCACAGCCGCCGCGGCGGCGAGCGCCGGCCCCACCAGATGCGTGCGCGCGCCGGCGCCCTGACGGTTTTCAAAATTGCGGTTGGTTGTCGAGAGAATGCGCTCGCCGCGCTCGCCCGTGTCGCCGTTCGCGCCGGCGCACATGGAGCAGGCGCTCTCGCCCCAGACGAAGCCGGCATCCGCAAACACCTTGTCGAGGCCAAGCGCCTCGGCGTCGCGCCGCACTTTGGCGGAGCCCGCGGAAACCAGCGCGTGAACGCCCGGCGCGACCTTGCGTCCCCGCACGATCGCCGCGGCCTCCTCAAGATCAGGCAGGCGCGCATTGGTGCAGGAGCCAATAAACACGCGATGCACCGGCAGGCCCTCGATCGCCATGCCCGGCGTCAGCCCCATGTAGGCGAGCGCTTTTTCCAGCAACGGGCGCCGATGCGCTTCGGCGAGCGCGGGATCGGGCACGCGGCCATTGATCGCGACGACCTGCCCCGGGTCGGTTCCCCAGGTGATCTGCGGTTCGAGATCGCCGCAATCGATGGAAATGTCGCTGTCGAAATGGGCGTCCGCGTCGCTGGGAAGCGTCTTCCATTCGGCGAGCGCGCGCTCCCACATGGCGCCCCTGGGCGCCCAGGGACGCCCATGCAGCCAATCGAAGGTTGTATCGTCGGCCGCGATCATTCCGGTGCGCGAACCCATCTCGATGGTGAGATTGCACAGGGTCAGGCGCCCTTCAACCGGCAGGGCACGGGCAACGCCGCCGGCAAACTCAATCGCAAAACCGCGCCCGCCCGCGCTGCCGATGCGCGAGATAATGCGCAGCGCCACATCCTTCGCCTGCACATGCGCGCCAAGCCTGCCGTCAAGGCGGATGCGCATGCGCTTTGGCCTGTGCATGGCGATAACCTGCGTCGCCAGAATGTGCTCCAGTTCCGTTGTGCCGCAGCCGAACGCCAGCGCGCCCAGCCCGCCGACGGTGCAGGCGTGGCTGTCGGGCACCGCATGCGTGGCGCCCGGCAACACCATGCCGATCTCCGGCGCCACAACGTGGGAAATGCCGTGCTCGGGGTCCTTCAGGTCGAACACGCGGATGCCGTTGCGCTTGCTGCCCTCGCGCATGGCGGCGATGAGCGGCAGTCCATCGGGATTGGTGTGCTCGTCGCGCCCCGGCTTTGTCGAGGGCGTGTGATCCAGCGCGGAAAAGGTGAGATCGGGACGGCGCACCCTGCGACCGGCTTTCTGCAATTTGCCGAAGGCGTGCGGCGCGTGCAGCTCGTGCAGCACATGGCGGTCGATATAGACGAGATCGCGACCGTCGATCCGCCGCGCCACCACATGGGCGTCCCAGATCTTGTCGAACAAGGTTGTCTTGTCGAACAAGGTTGCGGGCGATGCGTGCGTCACCTGGAATTCCTCGCTTGTTTTCGCGCCGGTCAGTTGAACCCGGTCGGAATAATCTTCTTCACGGTTTCAATCGTAGCCGCAGGGGTCGCATAAAGCTTGCCGACGAGGCTGACAAGCTCGCCCGCCGGGCGCGGCGTCATATCGATCTGCGCCTGTTTTGCCTCGGCGATCAGGGCGGGATCGCCGAGAGCGGCGGCGAAGGCCGCGCGCAGGGCGGCGACGCGGTCGGCGGGCGCGTCCGGCGGCAGCACATAGGGCCGTCCAAACTCCGTGCTGGCGAAGACGAACCGCAAGAGGTCGGCCTGTTCTCTGGTTGTCGCCCGCGCGTAGATTGTCGGGACTTCAGGCATCGCCAAAAGCGGCGCCTCCTCGACGCGAAAGAGCACGCGGATCTTGCCGTTCGCGATGAGATGGGCGTGCGGGCGAAACTGGTTGATGGAATTGCAGACGCCCTGCACTTCCCCGCGTTCCATGGCGAGCACCGCGTCGTTCGGGCCGTTGTAGCCGTCGATGACGCGAAACTTCGCGCCGAGCACCTGATTGAGCACATTGGGCACGATGGAGAGCGAGGAGCCCGGCCCCGCTCCGGCGACCACAAATTCCTTCTCGAAGACATCGTCGAGCCCGCGCACGCCGCTTGTCTCCCAGGCGGTGCAGACGCGCGAGGGCAAGGAGGTCGCGCCGAGCCAGTTGAAGCCGCGCGGGTCGGCCTCCAGATTGACCTGTCCCAGGATCGCCTGATTGGGAATGTTGCGCGAGAAAGAGCCGAAGGTCAGCCCGTCGCGCGGCGCCTGCCCATAGAGATAATTGGCCGCGACTATGCTGCCGCCGGCGGGCATGTTCTGCACGACAATGGCCGGCTTGCCGGGAATATGCCCCGCCATGTGCCGCGCCAGCAACCGCGCGCCGGTATCGTAATCAGCGCCGGCGGGATGGCCGACGATCAGGCGGATCTGCTTGTTGCGGTAGAATTCTTCAGGCGTCTGCGCGCGCGCGGAATGGGCGGCGAGAAAGACGGCGAGGACGGCAAGGCAGCGCATGGGGCGAGTGTAGCAGCGCCGCCGCGCGAAGCACAAACCTCGCATCGCCGCTCCGTGCCGCCCTTGGCAATTGAATTCCAGACGCTATCTTTGACTGGGCGCGCAGACTTCTGCATCACGCTCAGGTTGCGCGCGCCGTAAACAGGGGGAGACCATGAGCTGGCATGTCCGCTACATCGACCGTACGCTGAAGCACGAGATGCTCTCTCCCGAACTGGAGTCGCGGGAGGAAGCCTTTGAAACGGCATGGACGCTCGCTCAGGACGAATCGAATGAGATTACCGCCCTGGAGGGACCCGATGAGCAAACCGTGACAATCGAGGAAATCAACGCCTGGTTCGACCGCCAGTCGGAGCAGACCTCCGTGGCGTCGGAAAAACCGGCCGCCGGCATCGACGAATGACGTCCAGCGCGCGACAGGCGGACCTCGCCTTGAACGTCTCATCTTGAACGCTTGCGAAAGCGCTCCGCGAAGGGCGGCGTGGTCGTTGACCGCTGAGATGGCGGATGCTTCTTCAGAACACGCCGCGCCCGGAACCGCCGATGCCGGGCGCTCAGGTCAGTTCCAGCGCGCGCGGGTCCGTCAACGCCGGTATGTCCCTGAAGCGCGGAATGACTTCGCGCGCGAACAGACGCATGGACGCTTCGGAGATGTGGCGGGTCTTTCCGGGCCATTCGCCGAGAAAACGCACCAGCAGATGGTTCATGCCGAGATCGACAAGCGCCCGCACTTTCGCGGCGACCGCTTCGGGCGTGCCCGCGATGAGATTGTGCATGTCGCCGCCGGCGGCATAGGCGGCGGCGGCTGAAGCGCCGGGCTTGCGCTGTACGACGGGCCCGACGATTTCACCGTAGCGTGCGACATATTGATTGCGCATCGCCAGATGTTCGGCGCGCGCTTCCCCCGCCCGCCTTTGCGCTTCCGCGTCGGTGTCGGCGACAACAACCGCCAGCCAATCGGTGGTGCACCAGCGCAGACATTCTTCGACAATTGCCTGGGAATGATTGGCCTCGGCCAGGACTTTCCGATAGACGCGCAGCTGATCCTGAAGCGTCGATTCAGCGCTGAACGTGCCGAGAAAGGCCGGCAAGCCCATTTGCGCCGCCTTCACGACCGAGGCGTCGCGGCTGGCGGTGCGGATCACGGTCGGATGATGTTTGCGATAGGGCGCCGGCGTCACGCGCCGCACGATGGAACCCTTCTGGGTAGGCGTTTCGAATTCATATCCGGGGTCGCCGGTGCGAAAGTCCCAAAGCCTTTGCATGATCGCAAGACTGTCCTCCGCGGCGCGGCCGGAGCGGTGATATTCCACGTCGAGGCCGAGACCGGCGGGCTCGATCCCGGCAAAGCCGCTCCCCAGACCATAGAGCGTCCTTCCCTTTGTCAGCTGGTCGAGCTGATTCATGCTCTCCACGAGACGCACGGGATTGTAATAGGGAATCGAGAGCACACCAAAGCCGAGATAGCGCTCCTTGCTGATTTGCGGCGCGATATAGGAGGCGAACTGGATGGGATCGCTATGCCACGGGCCGCGAAAATGATGTTCGGTGAACCACGGATTGTAGCCAAGTTCGGCGGCGAGCAGCGCCTGTTCGACGGCGACGCCCAGAACGCGTTCGTCCGTGTCGGGATCGTCTTCGACCGCGACATACATCGTCAACACCATCGTCGAGAAATCCATCGGCCCACATCCTCGCATTTGTCGTGAATGGCCGGCGAGCCGGCCTGCGCGGGCCGCCTTCAAGCATAGATTCCAGGCGAAGTCTGCCCTCGCGTCCCCTCGGGGCAATCAGGACGCGTTGCCCGCGTGCCCGACGCGCCGCAAACCGCCCGCCGGCATGCTGCATGACTTGCCCGATTTCCCCTCGCGCCGAAGCCCTGTATCATCGCCTCGAACAGGTTTGGCGCCGCCCGGAGGATTCGATGCGATTATTAAAATGGATCTCGATCGCGTTTTGCGCGCTTCTCGGCGCCGCGCCCGCCCGCGCCGCCGACAAAGTGTCCGTCGGCGTGTTGCTGGCGGCGGGCGACATGGGGCTCTTCATCGCGGACGCCCGCGGTTATTTCAAAGCCGAGGGCCTAGACGTCACGCTCACCCACATAGATTCCGCCGTGCGTATGATGCCTTCGCTCGGCGCCGGCGATCTGGATGTCGGCAGCGGCGCCACCTCCGCCGCGCTCTACAACGCCGCCGCGCGCAAAATCGACGTGCGCGTCGTCGCGTCGCGCGCGCGCACGGCGCCGGGATACGGCTATCAGGGCCTGGTGATACGCAAGGACCTCGTCGAAAGCGGGCGCTACAAGACCTACGCCGACCTCAAGGGGTTGAAATTCGCCTTCGCCTCGCCGGGATCGACGCCGCATTCCTCGCTCAACGAAGCCGCGAAAAAAGGCGGCGTCGCCTTCAACGACATGACCGTCATTTACATGAACTTTGGCGCGCAGGTCGCCGCGCTGCAATCAAAGGCCATCGACGGCACCATCATGGTCGAGCCCTATCTCAGCCAGGTCGTGGCCTCGGGCGCCGCGGTGAACGTGGCGCCGACGGAGGAATTCTATCCCGCCGCCGAAGTCTCGCTGCTGCTGTACGGCGACAAATTCATCAAGGAGCGGCCGGATGTCGCCCGACGTTTCATGAAGGCGTTTCTGCGCGGCGCGCGGGATTTTTCCGATGTTGTCGACAAGGGGCGCTGGAAGAGCGACGGCTCGGCCGACGCGGTGATCAAAATATTCGCCAAAGCGGTGGACATGCCGGAGGCCATCATCAGGAACATGACGCCGCAATATCCCGATCCCGACGGCAAGCTGAACGTCGCGAGCCTCGCGCTGGACCTCGCCTTCTTCAAATCGCGCGGCGAAGTGACGGCAATGGAGGTCACCGCCGACGCGGTGGTGGACGCTTCGTTCGCGGCGGCCGCGGCGAAGGAGCTCGGGCCCTATGCGCGTAAAAACTAGCGGGTGCTTTCCATGCGTTCCACATTTCCATTTTCCATGCGCGCGCTGGCGCTCGCAGGCGCGCTGATTTGCGCGCCCGCGCTCGCCGCGGATCTCGTCAAGGTCGGCGTCATCAACACCATCGGCGACATCAACGTCTTCATCGCCGACGAAAAAGGCTACTTTACGCAGGAAGGCATCAAGACCGAAATCATCGCCTTCGACGCGTCGGCCCGCATGATGGCGCCGCTCGGC
>JANYDZ010000188.1 GCA_025363375.1 Hyphomicrobiales bacterium | reverse complement strand
CGAATTCGCGCCGCTGATGACGGGCGCGGCGCTGGAAATGGCGGATCGCTGGGGCGAGGCGGCGGACGGCGCCATCGTCGACGCGCTCTCCGACATGGCGCAAATGGCGGCTGAAATCATTTGCCGGACGATTTTCGGCGGTGCGCTTGGGCGCGAACGCACGCGCGAAGTGGTTGAATCCTTCAGCGCTTTCCAACATAGCGTCGCCCGCGTCGACATCCCCTCCCTGTTCGGCCTGCCGGACTGGGTTCCGCGCTGGCGTTCCCCGGCCCAGCGGCGCGCCATCCGCGGCGTCCACCGGGTCGTCGACGGTATTATCGCGGAGCACCGCGCGCGGCCCGACGCGACTGCGGCCATCGGCAAGCTGATAGCGGCCCGGGACGACGAAACCGGCGAACCTCTCGACGCGACGGCGCTGCGCAACGAAGCGGGCGTGATTTTTCTCGCGGGACATGAAACCACCGCCAACACGCTGGCCTTCGCGTGGTTTTTGCTGTCCCAGGCGCCCGACGTCGAGGCGCGCCTGCATGCCGAGCTCGACGCGGTTCTTGGAGACGCGGCGCCGACGCTCGCCGACCTTCCCGGTCTCGTCTACACGAAAGCGGTCATCGACGAGACGCTGCGGCCCTATCCGCCGATTCCGATCCTGACCCGCGAAGCCATCGAGGACGACAGCATCGCCGGCCAGCGCGTGCCGGCTGGCGCGCTGGTGTTCGTCGTGCCCTGGCTGCTGCACCGCAACCGCAAATTGTGGGATCGGCCCGATCATTTCGCGCCCGAACGCTTCCTGCCGGGACAGCCGACGCCGTCCAAATGGGCCTTTATGCCCTTCAGCATGGGACCGCGCATTTGCGCGGGCCTGGCTTTTGGGCAGACCGAAGCAGTGCTGTGCCTTGCGACGCTGGCGCAACAGTTCAAACTGCGCCTCGCGGCCGGTCACGAGATGAAGCCTGTCTGCCGCGTGTCGCTGCGCCCCGGCGACCATTTGCCCATGACATTGCACAGGCGCCGTCCGCCGCCGCGTTCAGGCGGTGAACCGCCGCCGGCCGCGCTCAAATGCCCGGTCGCCCATGCCTGAGCCTGCCGCAAACCTGCGACAATTTCGATCCAGACTGACCGATCCGCACTGGCGCCGTCACATCTGGAACTACTGGATTGTCGATGGCTTCAACGGCGGCAAGAACTACGCGCTTCATTACTTCGCGCGCGCCATGCCTATCGATATGTGCTCCGCCTTCGGCGCCATGTGCGGCGCCCTCACGCGGCGCTTCAGCCGGCGTTACGCGCCGCAGCGCCAGCGCGTGCGGGAAAACTGGACGCTGCTGAAGAACGACGGCTCGGACCCCAACGCTCCCCACGCCCTGCGCGACAGCGTCTGGACGCAAACCGGGCGCGTCGCGCTTGAGCTTTCGATTCTCGATCGCCTGTGGCCGGCGGGACGCATCGCGGTGGAAGGCGCCGAACATGTCGCGTCCGCGTGGGCGACGGGACGGCCCGTGATCGTCATGTCGATCCATCTTGCCGGTTGGGAGACGATCATGCCTTCGCTGATCGGTCTTGGCCACAAGGTCACGTTGATCTATCAGCCACAGGGCAATCGGTTCGAGCATCAAATTCTCAGAATGTCGCGGCAACGTTGCGGCGTCACGCTCGCGCCGCCCTGGCGCGCCGGCGCGTTGCCTGCGGTTCGGGCGCTGAAATCGCGCGAATCCCTGCTGATCGTCTATGTCGATGAATTCACCAATGGACGGGTCCAGGCTCCGACGTTTGGACGACCTCTGAAGATTCAGGGCAATATCGCCAATGTCGCGCGCATGGCGGCTTTGACCAACGCGATCGTCATTCCTGCGCGCGGGTTGCGGGTGCAGGGCGCGTGGTTCAAGGTGCAGTATTCACCGCCGTTGAACCTCGTCAACACGGGCGACATGGCGGGGGATCTCGCCGCCAATGTCGCCATGATCGACGCGATGATCGAGCCGGTGATCCGCGACAACCTTGAAAAATGGTACATGCTGTTCGACTTCCGCGTGAACACCTGAGCGTCGGCGCGCGTCGCCGGGCCTGTTCGGCGAGCCGACCGCGCCCGCCCGCGTTTTGTTGGCGGGCGCCGTGCGACTCCCGCCGGGGTTGGAAAGGCTGATTGTGAGCATAGTTGAACGCCTGGCGAACATCTGGGAAGCTTCGCTGCATCGGATTCTGCGAAATGTCTCCGTGGAGACGGCTTCGGCAGTGGGCAGTTTCGTTGTTCGCGCCAACGTGTGGCTGCATCGGCGGGAAATCATCGCCGGGGCTCGCCGCAATCTCGCGATCCACAGGCCTGAACTGACGGAGCTGGAAATCAAGGCGTTCATCTGGCGCTTTCTCGACAACGTCGGGCGCTTCATGGGGGAATTCTCGGTTTTGCGGCGTATTCACGAGGAAGGCCGCGTTGAATTGATCGGGGCGGCGCCCGTACTTGCGATCCACGGGCGCGTGCCGATTCTCACCATCGTGCTGCACACCGGGAACTGGGAGGTTTTCGGGCTCGCTCTGCGGGATGCCGGACTGCCGGTCGCTACGTTTTATGAAAAGCCGCCACGCGCCGCGCAGGAGCGCATCGTGCTCGAAATGCGCAACAACGTCGGATTTCAGTTGCTCGACCCCAGTCCGCGCGGAGTGCGGGACGCGATCGGGTTGCTGAAACGCAATCATATAGTCGCTATTTTCGGCGATGAGGCGCGCGAGGGGCGTTTGATGGCGCCTTTGTTTGGACGCTCGCCGCACGACCAGGGCAATCTCGCCCTTGCGGTTCGCATGGCGCGCCGGGTTGGCGCGAAAATCGTCGTCGCACACTCGGAAAGGCTCAAGGGCTGCCGGTTCCGATTGTATATTTCGCCGCCCTTTTCACTGCCGGAAGCCAGCGCCGGCGTTGTCGCGGACGTGGCCTTTCTCGACGAAAAAATCACGCCCGCGATCATCGCCAATCTCGACCGCTGGTACTATCTCGACGATCTGATCGCGCCGGTCGGCGAGGGCGGGGGCTGAGGGCGCAGCTATTTTGCGCGCCTGGCCGCTTCCCGCGCGGCATCGTCCTCGACGCGCAACACGTTCGCGCAAGCAAGCGTGTGGTGCAGGAACGCGACGATAAAGCCGATTGAGAAAATGCTGACGGCGAAGTCGCACCAGGTGACGGGGAGACCGAGGAACGACCACGCGGGGGCGCCGAAGGCGATCGCCAGCGTGTTCATCAGGATGATCAGCAGCCGCATCTCCGTCGGCCCGGAATTCCACAGCGTGACCAGGAACTCGCGCCCGACGACGGTGCGCACCAGCACATAGATGGTCAGCATATGATAGCCCGTGAGCGCGAACAGCGCGGTGTCCATGCGCACGTAAGGCGAAAGGCCCATGCCGGCGCTGATCAGCAGGTTGCTGAACGCATCGATCGCCTGGTCGAGGAAAAAACCGTAACGCGGACGTTCGATCTTGCGGTAACGCGCGAGATTGCCGTCGAGGGAATCGCCGAGCCAATGCAGGACCAGACCAAACGAGGCGAGCCAAAGAAAATGCGGTGAATAGCGCGCGAGCGCATAGCCCGTCAGCGTGACGAAGGCGCCGAAAACGCCAAAAGCGGTAAGCACGTCCGGCGTGACGAAGGCCGGCACGCGCGGGCACAACCAGTCGAGCAACGGGCGCTCGTACCGGTATACGAAACTCTGCTGGACTCGATTCACGCGAAAAATCTCCGGAACCAGACGTGACTACCCGTCCAGCGCCGTTACGACGGAAAACAGCGAGAAAGCGGGATGGAAATAGGGATCGTCACGAATGACGCGCGACCATTTCCCCCTGAAATAATCGCGTTCCCTGCCATAGCGCGTAAACGGTCGCCAGGCAAAACCCCGGCTGGCCGACTGATAGTGGATCAGCGCGGCTTCCGGGCACATAAGCGTGTTCCAGCCGCGCGCATCGAGCCGTAGGCATAGATCGATGTCGTTGAGTTCCACGGGGAGATGGGTTTCATCGAAGCCGCCGACCGCGTTGAACTTGCGAGCCTCGACGGCGATGCAGGCGCCGGTGACGGCTGAAACCTCGTGCGCCGAACGCAACCGGCCAAGATATCCCGGCGCGTCTTCAGGCAGGCCATGGCTTGTGTGGTCGGCAAAGCCGCCGAGCCCGACGCTGACCCCGGCGTGCTGGATTTTGCGGGTCGGGAAAAGCAGCCGCGCGCCGACCGCGCCGTGTTCGGGGCGCATCGCCTCCTGCGTGAGCCGCGTCAGCCAGTCCGGTTGGATAATCTCCATGTCGTTGTTTAAAAACACCAGACATTCGCCGGTTGCGAGGAGGGCCCCGGCGTTGCACATTTTCGAGAAATTGAAGGGCCCGGACGCGTCGATCACCCGCACCTGCGGATTGCCGTCGAATTCGGCGTACCAGGCAAGGGTTTCCCGCGCGCTGCCGTTGTCGACGACAAGGATCTCGAAGGATGGATAGTCCGTGCCGCGCAGCAGACCTTCCATGCACCGGCGCATTAGCGGCAATTGATCCTTCGTCGGCACGATCACTGAAACCTTGCAGGCTGCCGCAGCCGCTGGAGCCGGAGCGCGCGCGGCGAGCAGGGGCGGCGTCGCTTCGGAGCGCGACAGGAGATTCCGGCGCGCGTGTCGCACCGCGCTGTCGCGCTTCAGGAGCCCCGCGAGCGCGGCTTGCGCGCCCGTCGCCAGCTCGGCGCTGATGGCTTGTACAAAACGAACCCGCCAAAAGACGGGAGCGCCGAGATAGCCCTGTTCGCTCTGGAACCGCGGGCTCCAGTCCGGCTTCAGCCGCGGCTCGATCCGTCCGTCGGGGCCCTGACATTCTTCGTCCGCGTAGAAAACGTCGCCTGCGGGGTCGGTCGCCGCCATTTCCGCGATTACGGGCAGGGCGCAGGGAGCGAGTTGGTCGGTGGCGTTCAGAAATACGACGAGGTCCGCCGGGCCAAGATCGCAGCAAACCTCCGCGCAGGTCGCCTCTTTTGGCAGTGTGATCAGCGGTTCGCCGGCCAGCACGGGGAGATTTTGCGTGCCGGCATCGAGAAAGGCGAGCGACCAGTCGCGGAAAGGGGAATCCCGCAGGCTCGACAGCAATGGCGAAGTTTTGAGTTCGCCCGCGCGGGCCGCCTGCGTAAGCACGACGCGCACCTGCGGCAAGTCTTCCGGCGGCCGGCGCGGCGCGTCGAGGCCCGCAGGATCAAAATCGCGGGCGCGGGTCTCGCGCCAAACCTCGTATTCATCGAGGCTGACGCCGCCGCGCGAGAACATCAGCGCCTGGCGCGATTCCCGCCGCGCCTGAATGAGCCGCGCGCCGATTGATTGCGAGGCGACGAAAGGGTCGCGCCGCAATCCGCGCGAAATGAGAACGGTTCGCGGCACGGTCCGCCAACCTTCCATCGCGAAGCCAAACGGTCCGGCCCTATCGACCGGCGACACCAGAACGCGCTTTGTTCCGTCGGGCACGCGGCCAATCCAGCGCGCGCGCCCAATCAGCGGGGCGCTCATAATGTCCCATTCAAGTCCCGTCGATGTCTCGAAGCGGATCAGCGGCCGCACGAGGCGGTCGAGAAAACTGCCGCGATAGAAGAATTCCACCCATTTGCCGGCAGGTAGCCGCTCAAAGCCAAGCTCGAGCCACGGCTCGTCCGTCGTCGCCACGAATCCAGCGGCGCGCGCCTCGACATTTGTGGAAGGCGCGAGCCGAACAGGATTCATTAAGTCTCTCCATGACGCCGGGCGGCGCACAACAGACGACTCAATGGAGCAACCACGCTTCACCAAAGACTCCGATATTCCGCCTTGGACAAAATCGAAAAGAGGCAAGTCCCGGCGGCCACCACCCGCCGACGATTGGATCTCCCGCGCTCATTGCGCCAGCGCTTGCGCCCGCTTGGCGGGACGCATGCGCCTCGGCTCCGGCGGGGGCGCTTGCGCCGCGTGCTCGTCGAACAATTCAGCCAGCTTGTCGGTCATCGCGCCGCCGAGTTCTTCCGCATCGACAATCGTCACCGCGCGCTTGTAATAGCGCGTCACGTCGTGACCGATGCCAATGGCGATCAGCTCAATCGCGGAACGGTTCTCGATCTCATCGATGACGGCGCGCAGATGGCGCTCCAGATAATTTCCAGCGTTGACGGACAAGGTCGAATCATCGACCGGCGCGCCGTCCGAAATCATCATCAGAATACGACGCTGCTCCGAGCGGGCCTGGAGCCGCTTGTAGGCCCAGTCGAGCGCCTCGCCGTCGATATTTTCCTTCAGCAGCCCCTCGCGCATCATCAAGCCAAGGTTCCGCCGCGCGCGTCGCCAGGGCGCATCCGCCGCCTTGTAGATGATATGCCTGAGATCGTTGAGACGCCCGGGGTTCGGCGGCTTGCCCGCTTGCAACCACGCTTCGCGCGCCTGCCCGCCCTTCCATGCGCGCGTGGTGAAGCCAAGAATTTCCACTTTCACGCCGCAACGCTCAAGCGTCCGCGCCAGAATGTCCGCGCAGGTCGCGGCGACTGTGATCGGGCGGCCGCGCATGGAGCCGGAATTATCGAGCAGCAAAGTCACCACCGTGTCACGGAAATTCATGTCCTTTTCGCGCTTGAACGACAGCGGCGAGAAATGCCCCCGCATGTCGTCGATTACGACGCGCGTCAAACGCGAGGGATCGAGCATGCCCTCTTCAAGATCGAATTCCCAGGCACGGTTTTGTTGCGCCATCAGCCGCCGTTGCAACCGATTGGCGAGCCGCGCAACGATACTGGACATGTTCTGCAATTGCTTGTCCAGATAGGCGCGCAGACGCTCCAGTTCCTCGGGCTCGCACAGTTCTTCCGCCGGAATGGTCTCGTCGAATTTGGGCGTAAAACATTTGTAATCTGGACCGCGCGACGCCGCGCCTTCAAAATTCGGCGGGCGTTTGCTTTCGGAAGCTTCATCCGCCTCGCCCTCTTCGGCGTCTTCGGGAAACTCGCCGGCCGGCGCGTCGGCGGCGTCCATGTCGCCTTCCTCAATTTCATCCTGGGCGCCGTCGGCTTTTTCCATCTCCATGGCTTGGCCGTTTTCGTCTTGTTCGCCCTCGGTTTGCGAATCCTGCTGCTGATCGTTGGATTCGTCGTCGCCGGCCTCGTCGCCGGTGTCGTCGTGATCGAGCGCCTCCTCGTCCATCATGTCGAGGGATTGCAGCAATTTCTGCACCGCCCGGCCAAAATCGCGTTGATTCTCGATCGAACCGCTAAGCCTGTCGAGTTCCTTGCCGGCGCGGTCCTCGATGACAGGCCGCCAGAGATCGACGATCTTTTGCGCTCCTTTCGGCGGCGCCTTTCCGGTCAATCGTTCGCGCACCATCATGGCGACGGCGTCTTCGAGCGGCGCGTCGGCCTTGTCGGAGACATCGCCGTGATTGCCTCGTGAATAGCGATCTTCAAGCATGGCGGTCAGGTTGTTGGAAACCCCTTCCATGCGCCGCGCCCCAATCGATTCGACGCGGGCCTGCTCGACCGCCTCGAAGACCGCGCGGGCTTCCTGTCCCTTGGGCGCCAGGCGCTTGTGGACCGCCGCGTCGTGACACGCGAGCTTCAGCGCCATTGAATCAGCGTGGCCGCGCACGATGGCCGCCTCCGCGAGCGACAATTTACGCGCCGGCTCCGGCAGCCTCGCTTTCGATTCCTCGCCGGCGACGGTCAGCGAAGGTTTTTCAGCGGCGTAAGTGACCTCAAGCTCGGGCGAGCGCGCCATGGCGCGCATGCAACTGGCGACGGAGCGCTTGAAAGCGTCCTGCGGCGCGTCGGTTTTCTGGGCGGGCTTGCGGTTTGTAGCCATGGCCTCACGATAACGCCACGTTCACCGAACTTTCCGGCAATTCCTGCCCGAAGCAGCGCTGATAGAACTCCGCGACAATCGAGCGTTCCAGTTCATCGCACTTGTTCAGGAACGTCAGCCGGAACGAGAAGCCCACATCCTTGAAGATATCGGCGTTTTCAGCCCAAGTGATGACCGTGCGCGGGCTCATCACCGTCGACAGATCGCCGCCGATAAAGGCGTTGCGGGTGAGGTCGGCGACGCGCACCATCTTGTTGACGATGTCCTTGCCTTCCTTGTTGCGGTAATGCGGCGCCTTGGCGAGCACGATCGCCACTTCATTGTCATGCGGCAAATAATTCAGTGTCGTGACGATGGACCAGCGGTCCATCTGCGCCTGATTGATTTGCTGCGTGCCGTGATAGAGGCCGGAGGTGTCGCCGAGACCCACCGTGTTTGCGGTGGCGAAAAGCCGGAACGAGGGATGCGGCCTTATGACGCGGCTCTGATCGAGCAGTGTCAGGCGTCCAGAGGACTCCAGCACGCGCTGGATCACGAACATCACGTCTGGGCGGCCGGCGTCATATTCGTCGAACACCAACGCGACGTTGTTCTGATAGGCCCAAGGCAAGATGCCGTCGCGGAATTCCGTGACCTGCATGCCGTCGCGCACCACGATGGAATCCTTGCCGACCAGATCGATACGGCTGATGTGGCTGTCGAGATTGACGCGCACGCACGGCCAGTTCAG
>JANYDZ010000162.1 GCA_025363375.1 Hyphomicrobiales bacterium | reverse complement strand
CGGACCAACCGCGAAGACGCGCTCTATTCGCTGAAGTCCATGGACGGCGTCATCGGCAAGCTTGGCGTCGGCGCGGTGCGCATCAATTCCGACATCGTCACCTGGCCGAAATTCGGCAATTCCATGCGGCGCGTGAAGGTTCCCGCCGCGCCCAACGCCCGCTACACAGGTCTCGTGCTGCTGTTCTCCAGCGAGACGGGCGAACCGCTGGCGATCATGCCGGACGGCGTCATGCAGCGCATCCGCGTCGGGGCGGCGAACGGCCTCGGCGTCAAATACATGGCGCGGAAGGACGCAAACTCAATCGGCATTCTCGGCTCGGGCTGGCAGGCGGGCACGCAGCTCACCGCCGCGTGCGCCGTACGCAAGATCGAGACGATCCGCTGTTTCAGCCCCAACAAGGAGAACCGCGAAAAATTCTGCGCGGAAATCTCGCCGATTCTCGGGCTCGAGGTTGTGCCCGTCGACACGCCCGAGGCCGCCATCAAGGGCGCGGACATCGCCATGTGCGCGTCGAACACCGTCGACAACATCTTTTTCGAACATTATCTGGAGCCCGGCATGATGGTCTCCTCCATCAAGCGCCCGGAAGTCGCCGCCGCCGTCATCAAACGCGCCGCCCGCGTCGTCGTTCACACACAGCACGGCAAGCCGCTGCTCGTCGCAAGCGAGGGCCTTGAAGTGCCCGAACACGCGGAAGACAAGGGCTGGGGCTCGGCGTCCGAGATCGATTTCACGAAACTGCCGACCCTGCCGGAAATGATCGCAGGACGATTTGCGGGGCGCGCGGCGGACGACGAGATTACGATCTTTCTCAACAATCTCGGCCTCGGATATCAATTCGCCGCCGCCGGCGCGGTCGTCTACCGCAACGCCAGGGCGCAGGGCCTCGGGCATGAACTGCCAACCGACTGGTTCACCGAAGACGTGCATCCATGACAATATGAACGCAGGCGCGCATGAACGCAGGCGGGCTTCGCTAGATTTCCACCACCATATGCCCGGTCGCGGTCGTCCTCTGGGCAGTGTCGTGAGCGCGCGCGAGTTCGGCGAGCGGGAACACGCCGCCGACGCGATGCTTCAGCTTGCCGGCGTCCGCGCATTCGTTGACGCCCGCGCACACCGCTTCGAACGTCGGGTCCGCGAGCATGTAGACGAAGATGAAATGCACGCTCATGTTGCGCGCGCGTCGGCCCATTTGCGTGACGGAAATCGAGGGAACCATCGCCGCGCCGAAGGAGACCACCGAGCCGTTCTCGTTGAGGATACGCTCATCGAAAGCGATATTGCCGGGCAGATCGACCTCGACAACGCGGTCAACGCCGCGACCGCCGGTCTCTTGCAGAATGCGCGCTTCGAGATCGGCGGATTTGCGGTCGAGCACGAGATCGGCGCCGAGTAATTTGACGGCGTCGATCTGCGCGGGCCCGCCGCCGGTTGAGGCAATCACCCGCGCGCCGCGCCATTTGGCGAATTGCACGGCATAGGCGCCGACGCGGCCGGTCGCGCCTGGCACATAGACCGTCGAGCCGGGCGCGAGCCCGCCCACATGCACGGCGTGATAGCCGGTCATGGCGGGAATGCCGAAGCAGGCGCCTTCGACAAAGCTTGTATTGACCGGCAACGGCTTCACGAAGCGCGCGGGCAGACAAATATATTCCGCCGCGGTGCCAAGCGGGCGCTTCCACTGGCCGTTGTAAATCCACACGCGGTCGCCCTCGCGCAATCCGCTCACGCCCGCGCCAAGTCCCGCGACGATTCCCGCGCCGTCGGAATGCGGTACGACGCGCGAAAATTCCGCGGCCGCCTTCACATTGGCGCGGCGTTTGTAGTCGCTGGGGTTGATGCCGGAGGCGTGAACGCGCACGAGCACTTCGCCCGGGCCGGGCGTGGGCGTGTCGATTTCGCCAGTCTTGACGACGTCGTGAGCGGGGCCCGTCTTTTCGTACCAACCTGCGCGCATGGAGGACTCCTGTATTTTCGCCCGCACTTTGATCGCGCGCGGCGTGGATGGCAACCGGCTCTGGGCGGGCCGATTGGCTTCGCGCGCGCCGCCGTTGTATGATGCGCGCGAAGTATTTCGCTCAGGACGTTCCTATGATCTTCGCGCGCCGCGCCATCGCCGCCCTCGCACTCGCCGCCCTCGCACTCGACTTGCCGACAGCCGCCGCCCAGGCCCAGTCCGTCGCCGAATTCTACCGCGGCAAGACGCTCACCGTTCTCATCGGCGTCAGCCCCGGCGGCGAATATGATTTGCAGGCGCGCATGGCGGCGCGGTTTATCGGCAAGCACATTCCCGGCAATCCCACCGTGATCGCACAGAACATGCTTGGCGCGGGCGGGCTGACGGAGGCCAATTATCTTTACAATGTCGCGCCGAAGGACGGCACGTTCGTCGGCATGATCCAGAACGCGCTGCCGATCATGCAGGCGGTGGGCCTGCCCGGGCCGCAATTCGAATCGGCGAAGTTCAACTGGATCGGCTCCATCGCGGCCACTGTCGAAACGCTGGCGCTCTGGCACACGAGCGGCGTGAAGACGATCGAGGAAGCGCGCCAGAAGGAGGTCGTCGTCGGCGCGGTCGGACGCGGCGGCATTACCGACACGTTTCCGCGCATGATGAACGAGTTCGCCGGCACGAAGTTCAAGATCGTCGTCGGCTATCCCGGCGGCAACGACGTCAATCTCGCCATGGAGCGCGGCGAGGTCGCGGGGCGCAACAACACCTGGTCGAGTTGGAAGGTGACGAAGAAAAAATGGCTCGACGAGAGACAGATCAACATTCTGGCTTACGAAGGCCCGAAGCCGAATGACCTGCCCGGCGTGCCCTCGGTGCAGGATCTCGCCAGGAGCATCGAGGACAAGCTCGCCATAAAGCTCATCGCCGCGGGCACGCTCTATGGGCGTCCTCTGGCGCTTCCGCCGGGCGTTCCCGCGGATCGAATCGAGGCTGTGCGGCAAGCCTTTCTGGCGACGATGAAGGACCCGGAATTTCTGAAGGAAGCCGAGGCAGCCAATATCGAGGTCGATCCCGTCGCCGGACAGCGCATGCAGGAAGTGAGCGCCGAACTCATCGCAACGCCGCAAGCGGTCAAGACGCGGGCGCGACCGCTGATCGAATGAGGATCAGAACTGCGCGGCAAGTTTCAAACGGAACTGCGAGCGCTCAAAATTATCGAGATCGAGCCGTTGGTTCCGGTTGGCGGTAGAATAGCCGAAAACCTGCGGCTGCCAGGTGGCGTTGAAGCCGATCTTGTCGGTGATCTTCCAGAAAAAAGTGGGGCCAAGATAGAGGGCGCGGCCATTGGGATGGGCGGCGAAGGCGGAATCGAAATTGGTGAAATAGCGCGCTTCCGCGCCGAGGAAGATTTGCGGGGTGATCTGCCGCGTGAGCGCGGTCGACAGCAACAGCGATGAGCTGGGAATATGATCTCCCGGCGAGAACGGATCGTCGGCCCGCTGCGTTGTGAACTGGATATTGCCGCCCCAGTAATATTTGTCGGGAACGACCACCGCGTCGGTGAACAGTTTGAACGTCGCGCCGTAGGAATTGGCGCCGAAGCCCGAGACGCCGTCGACGCGGCCCCAGCGCGGCTCGACGGACAGCGTCACCGCAAACGGATTGCCGGCGCCGCGTTCAACGATTCTGTGCGCGATCTCGAAGGAAAAGCCGTCAAATTGCGAGCGGCCGACATCCGGCAGGCCCGTGACGTTGCGGCTGTTGTTGTGCGCCAGAAACGCCGAGGCCGCGACCCACCATTGCGGCGTGATGGTGCGGCTCAATTCGAATTTCTGGTTCAGCGCGAAATAGCGTCCATCGCGCTTGCCGACGCGGCCGTCGTTTTCATTGCCGATCGCAGTGTCGCCCGGATTGCCAAGATCGGTTGGCGAGGTGAAGCCGAAGATCGCGTCGCCCGTGACCTGCGGCAATTGAGGGGCGGGCGGCGCTTGCGGCGCCTTCGCCGCGTCGGCAGCCATAACGTTCGCGTGCGTCAGCAGGCTCATCGCGAAAGCGCCGCCTGCTAAACTTGCCAAGCGCGCTTTGGCGCGCGCCCACGGTTCGCGGCTTTGTTTCGAACGATTCATGAGTCGGCCCCCAAAAACAACACAGTTTGCAATCTGGCGCTCGCTCCGACAATAGGCGCAGGAGACTTTTTTACACTGTGATCACGATTTTTCC
>JANYDZ010000107.1 GCA_025363375.1 Hyphomicrobiales bacterium | reverse complement strand
GCTATACCCTGACTCATCGATAAGGCGAAAAATCGCTTGTCAGGATCGTGATTTCGGATTCGTCTCGGGCGGATGATTCGCGCCGGTTACCTTTCACCCGAGGATCGCGCCGACCTGATCGCGCTGGCGCGCGACGGTTCGGCGGCGCATCGGCTGGCGCGGCGCGCGAATGCCCTGGTTCTTCTGGATGACGGCTGGAGCTGTGAAAAGGTCGCGGCCGCGCTGTTTCTCGACGACGACACGATCCGGGGCTGGCATTCGCTGTTTCAGGAAGACGGACTGGAAGGCCTGACGCGCTTCAGGAGCGGCGGCGGCGCGTCGCTTTTGACGACGGCGCAGGAAGAAGCGCTGATCGCGTGGGTGGCGAGGACGCTGCCGCGCTCGACGCGCCAGATCGGCGCCCATGTCGAGACGGCGTTCGGCGTCGTCTACGAGAGCCGTTCGGGGCTCGTCGCCCTTCTGCACCGGCTCGGACTCGAATACAGCAAGCCGGAGGCGATCGGCCGCAAGCTCGACGCGGTCAGGCAGAAAACCTTCATCGACGGCTATGAGACGCTTCTGAACGGGCTCGACCTCGACGAGGCGGTGCTGTTCATGGACGCCGTGCATCCCACGCACGCGGCGCGTCCGGCCGGCTGCTGGGCGGCGGCGGGCGAACATCTGGCCATCGAGCAGACCAGCGGTCGCCAACGCCTCAATGTCCACGGCGCGGTCGATCTCGAGAGCGGCCGGACCGCGATGATCGACGTGGAAACGGTCGACGCGGCCTCGACGATCCGTCTGCTGGAAAAGATCGAGGCGATGTATCCCTCGACGGCGAGGATCCACGTCTTTCTCGACAACGCGCGCTATCATCACGCCGTTCTCGTGCGGGAATGGCTGGCGCGGCCGGAGCGGCGGATCGCGCTGCGTTTCATTCCCGCCTATTGCCCGCATCTGAACCCGATCGAGCGGCTGTGGGGCGTCATGCACAGACATCTGACGCACAACAAATGTCACGCCACGTATCGGGAATTCGCCGAAACCGTGTTGGAGTTCCTGCGCGAAACCGTCCCCAGGCGCTGGCGGGAATTCCGCGATTCGGTCAGCGACAATTTTCGCGTCATCGATCCGAGAGGTTTTCGGGTTTTGACGTGAGCGGGGTATATATAATTTTTTTTAACAAAATTTTTAAACAAAATTGGGTTGACTGCGATTTGATGACAATTAATATTAACTAATATTATTGTGATGCCGAATGGAGACACCCATGCGAATTCAAGAGCTTTTGCCCGCCTTACGGAGGGAGCTTCTTGCTTCTGCAATCGTTATGGCGATATCGGGGCCAGCGTTGGCGCAGGGCTATGACGGATACGAATACTGGCAAAAATATTCGATCTCAATCCGGCAAGGCTACGTGACGGGAGCAATGGATATGCTCGCAGGCCACGCCAAAGGCCCTGATCTCTATCACGAGGCCAACCGAGAAGGAATTCATGTCTGTTTAGCGGAATTTCAATTGTCGATTAACGATATGGTGAATATGATTGATAAATTTTATGAAATAAATAAAGATAAAAGGCAATTATCAGCATATTTTATGCTTAATCTTGCTTTGAGAAGTATTTGTTACGATTACATAAATGCGTCGCGCGTTGCTTCAGGCCTTAAGGCCATGAAATAGTGTGAGGATTGGACGCACACGTATTTTTTCGAAATTCGCGCAGACCGTGAGAAAACTCCGAAACACTGTCGCCGCCGAAAAACATCATTGAAATTTCGAGGCCTCTGGCCGATCAGAAGATCGAAAAGCTCGAAAGATGGTGCTCCGGACGGCTATTTTCGGCGGATTTGATTTTGCACCGGGAGTTTTCGCACAGTCTGCTTGATTTTCTCCCAGGCTCAACCCGCCGCGCGTAACATCATGTCCGCCGCCTTCTCCCCGATCATGATCGTGGGCGCGTTGGTGTTGGAACTGACGAGCGTCGGCATGATCGAGGCGTCGGCGACGCGCAGGCCTTCCACGCCGCGCACGCGCAATTGCCCGTCGACGACGGAGTCGGGATCGACGCCCATGCGGCAGGTGCCGACGGGATGATAGACGGTGCCGGCGTTTTTCGCGATGAACTCGTCGAGTTGGGCGTCGCTCGTGAGCGCCGGGCCCGGAGCGACTTCCAGCGAATTCATGTGCGCGAAGGCTTTCTGATTGAGGACGTCGCGCAGAATTTTGACGCCCGCGCGCAGGGTGTCGCGATCCGCCTGCGCGAAAAGATAATTGGCGCGGATGACGGGCGGCGCGAAGGGGTCGGCGCCGCGCAGGCGGATTTCGCCGCGGCTTTCCGGGCGCAGCTGGCAGATGGTGCCGCAGAAGCCGTAGCCGTCGTAGGTGTCGGGCAGGGACTTCTGGAGGGGATGACGCACGCCGCGCGTGACGGGCACGCCGGGAAAGAAGTGAATTTGCAGATCAGGCGCCTCGACCTCCGGGCGCGAGCGCAGGAAGGCGCCGCCTTCGAGCGGGAACGAAGCGGCCGGGCCGCTCTTTGTCGCGACCGCGCGCAAGACGTTGAATGCGGCGCGGTCGAAGCGGCGCGCGTCGAACAACGCATCCGGCTGCTTGCTGGCGTGCAGCACGCGCACGGTGAGATGATCCTGCAAATTGGAGCCGACCGCGGGGCGGTCGACGATTGTCTTGACGCCGTGGACCGCCAGGTGATCGGCGGGGCCGACGCCCGAAAGCATCAGCGCGGTCGGCGAGCCGACGGCGCCGCAGGAGAGCACGATTTCGCCTTTGGCCTCGATGGTCCGCTTCTCCCCGCCGACCTTGAGTTCAACGCCGGTCGCGCGCCCGTTTTCAACGGTCACGCGCAGCAGATGCGCGTTGGTCAGCACATGCAGGTTTTTGCGCGCGCGCGCGGGATCGATGAAGGAGCGCGCCGCGCTCCAGCGTTCGCCGTTGCGGATCGTAAAGTGGTAGCGGCCAAAACCTTCCTGTTGCTTGCCGTTGAAATCCCGATTGAGGGGAAAGCCGGCCTGCGCGCCCGCCTGCACGAAGGAATCGTAGAGATGATGCGGCGTGTCCGGCCGGGTCACCGGGAGTTCGCCGGCGGCGCCGTGAAAATCATCGCCGCCTTCGGCAAAGTTCTCCGAGCGCTTGAAGAACGGCAGCACCTTGTCGTAGGACCATTCGCGCAGGCCCAGTTGCGCCCAATGATCATAGTCTTGGGTGTTGCCCCGCGTGTAAACCATGCCGTTGATGGCGGAGGAGCCGCCGAGCACGCGGCCGCGCGGCCAGTCGATGCGGCGGTTGGCGAGACGCGGTTCGGGTTCGGTCGCGTAGGACCAGTTGTGAAAGCGATGCGCCAGAAACCAGGCCGCCATGAGCGGCACGCGGATGAGCGGATTCCAGTCGCGTTGTCCCGCTTCGATCAGCAGCACTTCAACGGCGGGATTGGCGGAGAGGCGGTTGGCGACGACGCAGCCCGCCGAGCCGCCGCCGACGATGACGTAGTCGTAGCCCTTTTGCATGCCCGCCCCGACGTGTGTTTAATTCGCGATGCCGGGTTTGTAGCGCGCGCGGCGCGTCGCTGGCAAACGGGGGAAGCGATGCGGGGGAAGCGATGCAAATCATGAGACGCGCGCCGGGCTTGGCGGCGGCGGCGGCGGTCGCGGCCTTGACGCAAGCCTCGTCGATGAACGCCCGCGCCGCGAGCGTCGCGGAGATCGCGAACCTCGCGGGCGCCGACCGCGGGCAAATATTGCTCGAGGGCGCGCGCAAGGAAGGCAAATTCACCATCTACTCGGCGATGATCGACGATCAGGCGTTGCGCCCGGTGACCGAGGCGTTCAAGCGCAAATATCCCTTTATCGACGCGCAATACTGGCGCGCGGATTCTCGCGATCTCGTCAACAAGGCGCTCGCCGAGGCAAGGGCGCGCGCGGTGACGGGCGATGTGATCGAGGGCGGCGGCGTCTCGCAGCCGCTGGCGCGGGCGGGCGTTCTGCAATCGTTCAAGACGCCGGGCAACGCGGAATGGGCGGGCGACTTGAGGGACAATCAGGGTTTCTGGGCGGCGACGCGGCTCAGCTATTTTGGCGCGGCGTACAATACGCGCGACCTCAAGGCCGACGACGCGCCGAAAACCTACGATGATCTGCTTGAGCCCAAATGGCGCGGAAAAATGTGCTGGACGGGCCCCGCGGAGACCGGCAGCGGGTTGATGTTCATCACCTTCATGCGCCTCGTGCGCGGCGAGGAACGGGCGGAGGCCTATCTGCGCAAATTGTCCGAACAGAAGATCGTCAACTACACGGCTTCGCCGCGCGAAGTCGTCAACAAGGTCATGGCGGGGGAATGCCTGATCTCGCTCAACATTTTTCTGCATCACGCCGTCATCTCGCAACAAAAGGGCGCCTCGGTCGCGGCGCGCCCGCTTGAGCCCGTGGCCGCCAACGCTTCGGTCGCGACGCTGGCGAAGGGCACGCAAAATCCGCACGCGGCGATGCTGTTCATCGACTATCTGCTGTCGAAAGAGGCGCAGCAGGTTCTGGAAAAGGCGGACTATTTCCCGGCGCATCCCGACATCGCGCCGCAGCCGGGCCTCGCCCATATCGTGCCGAAATCGGCGGGGCTGGAGCAGCGCTTCCTGACCGAGGAATTCATGTTCTCGGCGCGCGCGAAATCGATTGAATTGCAGAAAAAGTATTTTCAATAGGGGAAGGGAAACCGGGGCGAAGCGGCAATGGCCTCGCCCCTGCGCGCTCTATGTCCACTCCGGGTCAAAAGGAATAACGCAGTCCGGCGGTGGCGCCCCAGCCGGAAATGTTTGTGCCCATGCGCATATCCGCGCGCACGAAGCCGATGACGGGGGCTTTCACCAATTGTCCGGCGATGCCCGCGCTCAGCTGCGTGAACGTGCCCACGCGGCTTGTGCTGATCACGACCTGCTGATTAAGCGGGTCGGTAAATGTCGTGCCGAGATTTCCGGAAAACTCGCGCCACAGGCTCAGGGCGACGAAGGGCTGCAGGACGAGCGATTCGCTGGCCTGGACGGTGGTTCCCGCTCGAAGGCCAATGCGACCAAGCGTGCTCTTCATGGCCGCAAATGTAAGGCTTCCTGTGCCGCCAAGCGACAGCGGATCGATCTTATGCTGGGATAAAGTAATTGTTCCCGAAGGTTCGATGAAGTATCCGTTGATGTCGAAGCGGTAGCCGCCGGAGAGCGAGATGGTGTCGCCGTGGGCCTTCAGCGAGGTGGGCGCGTTCAGACCCGCCGCCGTGTTGATGATCTTCATTTTCACGATGTCGTGACGCAACAGCAGATCGACAAAGAAACCGTGACCTGTCGCGGCCATATAGACGCCGTAGAAGGGCACCTCGAAATTCGAGCTTGAGCCGGCGTTGATCTGGTCGGACGCCTTTGCGCCAACTTGTCCGGCGGTCAGGCCCGCATGGACATTGAAGCCGGTATTGCCGACGTTGCCAAAGGCGATATCCGCGCCAAGTTGATATCCTGCGTAGTCGAACTTGACTTTCGAGGCCGTCGGCGGCGCAAAAGGATTGGAATTCGTGCTCGTGCTGGTTGTTGTGCTTGAACCCTCCGAAGGACGTATCCACAATCCGCCATACAGTTTGTTGGCTTCGTCCGACGGCGGCGCGCTGATGAAAGAACTGGTGTTCTGAAAGAATCCGGTGTTGATCGACGATATGGATGTCGCGATCTGTGCGGCCGGACCCGCCGCCGCGGCGGTATTGACGAGGGCGACGATGCCCCAGTCGCCGCCACCCAGCGCCTGAAAGTTATAGGTTACGAAATTACCGCCCAGGGACGAGAGAGCCGCCGCTGTTCCGGCGTCGTTTGCGGCTGCAAAGGTCGCAGTACCGGCTCCCGTGATGAGCTTGATGGGATTCTGGAAAAAGCTCTTGTTCAAATCAGTCTGTTTGATCTGCACCAATGTTGCGCCGCTGGAAGCCGCTCCATTGAGGATTGTAACCTTGTCGGAGGTGGGCGTCTGAGTTGCATTTGGGACCGACAAATTCGTGTCGAGGCTGATGACGCCGCCGCCGACGTATTTGCCGTTGATCGTCAACACATCCGTGGAACTGCCATTCTGTAAATTGATCGTGCCGGTATTGGTGAATGTCGGGGCGACGATTGTCACCGCGCCAGCGGCGGATGGAAGCAGCGTTCCGGCATTTGTCACGCTCGTAAAGCCGTTCAAAGTAGAGCCCGTGTTGATTTTCAACGTTGCGTTGGCCGCGTTGGTCAGGCTGTTGTTGCCGGAAAGGTTGCCGACGACGTTGAATGCGCCGCCGGCGTTGTTGGCGGTCACGCCGTTGATCTGACCTGCGGCGTTCACGATCCCGGTGTTGGCAAGCCCGCCGTTGAGGCTGCTGGCTGCCGTGTTGGTGTTCAGGAGCCCGGTGTTTGTGGTTCCACCAGTCGTGGACAGGGTGCCGTTGTTGGTTACGGTTCCATTGTTGGTCAGCGTGGTCAGCCCGCTGAATGCGGTCGCAGCGTTGACGGTCAGCGTCGCGCCAACCGCGTTGGTGAAGGCGTTGTTGCCCGCGAGGTTGCCAACAACGGTAAACACGCCGCCGGCGTTGTTGGCGATCGCGCCGTTGACCTGACCCGCTGCGTTCACAATCGCCGTGTTGGTCAGCCCGCCGTTGACGACGCTGGTCGCTGTGTTGGTGTTGAGCGTGCCGCCCGTGACATTGACGCCGCCGTTGATCGTGCCGGTATTGGTTGTCGTCATGCCTGTCGGGTTGACCAGGCCGCCATTCACAGTTCCTGCGTTCGTGAGGGCCGTAAAGCCGATCAACGTCGATCCCGGGTTGAAGGTCAGCGTCGCGCCGGCGGCGTTGGCGAAGGTGTTGCCGGCGAGGTTGCCGACGACTGTGAAGGCGCCGCCGGCGTTGTTGGCGATCGCGCCATTGATCTGGCCAGCGGCGTTCACAATCGCCGTGTTGGTCAGCCCGCCGTTGACGACGCTGGTCGCCGTGTTGGTGTTGAGCGTGCCGCCTGTAACAATAGCGCCGCCATTGATCGTGCCGGCGTTCGTCGTTGTTCCCGCGTTGTTGGTCACGCCGTTGGTGATCGTCCCGGCGGCGTTGTTGTTAAGCGCGCCGTTGTTGACCACGGGGCCGGTCGCCGTCAGCAGCGCGTTGTTGGCGAGCGTCGCGCCGGCGGCGTTGGTCACCGCGCCGGCGTTGGTCAGCGCGCCGTTGACGGTGAATGTGCCGCCGTTGTTGTTGATCGCGCCAGCGCCCGCGTTCAGCGCCCCGGTGACGGTGAAAGCGCCGAGGTTGGCGAGCGTCCCCGCTGTGTTGCCCTGAACATTTACGGTTCCGGCCGCGGCATTGATGATGCCGCCGTTGACAATGTTGGTCGAAGTCAGCGTGCCGCCGGTGACGGTCGCGCCGCCGTTGAGCTGGCCCGCGTTGACGCTCGCTCCAGCCGTGTTGGTCAACAAGCCGGACACGGTTCCCGCCGCGTTGTTGTTGAAAGTCGCGGCGTTGTTGACGGCCCCGGTGATGGTGAGATTGTTGTTGAACGTGCCCGCGCCGGAAATTCCGACCGTGCCGACGACGAGATTGTTGTTCGTCACCGTCCCGCCCGAAACAGCGGCGCCGCCGTTGATTGTGCCGGCGTTCGTCGTCGTCCCCGCGGTATTGGCAAGCCCGCCGTTCAGCGTTCCGGCGTTTGTCAACGTCCCGGAATTGGCGACGCCGCCGTTGATAATGCTCGCCGCGCCAAGATTGTTCAGAATCCCGGCGTTGCCAATCACGGCAGCCGACGTCAACGTGCCCGAATTTGCTATTGTCGCGCCGGCCGCGTTGTTAACTGAAGCGGCGGAAAGCGTATTGCCCGCGCCAATCGTAATGGTTGCATTGTTGACGAGCGCGCCAATGCCGGTGAAGCTGCCGCCGTTCACATTGAGTGCGCCGCCCGCGGCGTTGGTGAAGGCGCCGGTTCCCGTGAGCGCTCCCGTGACGTTGAACGTGCCGGAATTGTTGATCGTCCCCGCGAAAGCGCCCGAAGCGTTCACCGTGCCCGCGTTGGTCGTCGTGGTCGCGAGCGTTCCCACCGTTCCCGTGGAGTTCAGCGCGCCTTGATTGGAGATTGTCGGCGCGGTCAGCGCGCCGACGTTGTTGATCACGCCGCCGGCGAGGTTCGAGACCAAAGTCGTCGCGTTCAGCGCCTGTCCGGCGGCGATGCTCGCGGTGCCGGCGTTGGTGAGCGTGGTCGTGCCGTTGAAACTGCCGCCGCTCACGTTAAGGGCGGTGCCGGCGCTGTTGTTGAAGGCTCCAGTGCCAGTGAGCGCTCCGGTGACGTTGAACGAGCCCGCCTGATTGTTGATGACCGGCGACACAACCGCGCCGCTGGCGGAAAAAGTTCCCAGGTTGAATATTGCGGTCGTTCCGGTGATTGTGCTCCCGCTGCTGCTGAACCCGCCGGCGGAATTGACAATTGTGGCAGCGGTAATGGCGCTTGTTGCGCCAAATACGTTCACGGCGTTCGCCGTCGCCGTTGCATTTGTGAACGTGCCCAGAACGGTCAATTGCCCGCCGCCGCCAACGTTCAGCGTGTTTCCGTTGTTGATGTTGACGGTTAAAGCCCCAGCTGCGGGCGCGTTGATGAAGGCAGGGGTTCCGGCCGTGCCCGGGTTCGTCAGATTCGCGATGTCGGCAACGGTGGGAACGGACGGCGCCCAATTGCCGGCGACGAACCAATTGCCATTGCCACCCGTATAATTGGTGAGAAGCGCGCTGGCGGGCAACGGCAACGCAACCACGCCTGTCAGCGCGGTTCCCAACAGGAGCGCGCCTCGAAAAGAGAACCTGTCCACCGCGAACTCCACCTTACCAGCAACTGACATATCTTCCTCACGAAGTTCGCGCATTTCGAAACGTAAAGCACCGCGGCGGCACAAAGCCAGCCCGCAGGCAGAATCGCCACGACTACAACTTCCACTTTTTGCACACATTCGCACTGCACGAAAGCAGTGGTTTATAAGGGCCTAATATTGACCGTCGGGTGTGGTAAGAGCGCAACAGTTTATCCTTTGCATCTTAATTTTTGCAGCTATTGCGCTGAATGCGTTCAGGTCCTCGCGCAGATAGGGAATTTATAAAATCGCGCGGCCGCATTTTGCCGCTCCGTGAGCGCCCGGCTCCGATTGACCAGAATGCGGCAAAGCGCCATGGTCAAATCGACGTCAATCTGGAGTGAAACATGCGGTTGGGCTGGAGTTTCAATATTGGATCGGCGATTTTCTTCGCGGCGTCCATCGCATGCGCTCAAACACGTCCCGCAGCGCAGACGGCGCCGCCGCGCCCGCAACCTGTAGCGCCCGCCGCGTCCGTTCCGCCAGCCGTAAGCGCCGACCCGCAATTGACCACGGCCACCTTTGGCGACTGGTTGCTGCGCTGTCAGCGCGTCGGGGAGGGCGCCCAGTCCGTGCGCAGTTGCGAGGTCGCCCAGACTTTGCAGGCGGAGGGTCAGGGGATGATCGCCCAGATCGCGGTAGGGCGGGTTGCCGCCGATGCGCCGCTGCGCGTTACCGTGCTGCTGCCTTCAAATTTGAGTTTTCCCAGTTCCGTGAAAATCGCAATCGACGACAAGGACGATCAACCCGCCGATCTCGCGTGGAAGCGGTGCCTTGCGGCGGGGTGCATCGCCGATTCCGACATGAAAGACGATATTCTGAAACGTTGGCGGGCGCAGGCGGGCCAGGGAAAGATGCGCTTTCGCGACGCGGTCGCGCGGGAAATAACCTTGCCGTTTTCTTTCCGGGGACTTGCGCAGGCGCTCGACGCTCTGGCGAAATCCTGAAACTTTCACAAGGCAGGGGCAGGTAATACCCCCCCCGTTAGCGTCAGGCTTCAGAAACCCAGGCTTCAGAAACCCCAAGTTTCAGAACCCGACGCCAATGACGTTGATGCGCGGCGCCGAGGCGACCGGCGCAGGCGCGCGCACAGGCGCAGGACGAGCGGCCGCGACAGGCTTAGGCGCCGGCGCCGGGCGGGGCTCGCGCGCGACGCGCTCGACAGGTTGCCGAACCGGTTTTGGCTTTGCGGCAACAGGTTCATCGCGTTGCGGGCGGCGACGCACGACCGGTTCATCGGGCTCCTCGCGGACAGGGCGGGGGCGAGTGACCGTGATCACGGGCTCCGCCGGGCACACCTCGGCGCCGCTGCGCTTGAGTTCGTCAATCAGTTCGTCGCTGAATCGGACTTCGCGAGCGGCGGCGTTGATTTTCACGAAATATTTGGCGACGGCGGATTTGGTGCCGTTGTTCATATTGCCGTTCAGGTTGCCGCTATAGCAGCCGATGCGCTTCAGTTCGGACTGGGCTTCCAGAATCTGACGGCGGCTGTCGATTTCCGCCGCCTTCGGCGCCAGCGCCGCCAATTCCTTGATCGCGTCCGCGACCACGGGGCGCATGCGCTCGCAGTTCAGCGTTTTCTGCAAATCGCCAAGCTTGGCCAGAGCATCGGCGCCGGCGGATTTGGCTTCCGTAATTTTGCCGGATTCGATCGCGCAGCCGACTTCAGCCTTGCGCGCCTCGGCTTCAAGTTTGGCAATGCGGCCGGTGGCTTCAACCTGGACCTTCTCGCAGGTCATGGCGTCGAGCGCGGTCCGCAAGGTCGCGAGGTCTTTATTGCCGGCCTTGCCGAGCAACTTGCTGTCGGCGTCGCAGGTTCGCGCGTCCGCCGCCGCGATCTCGCGGATCGCCTTATCGATGGAGACGGCGGTCGTCGGGCACGCGGCCTGGGCGCGGAACGCGTCGAGGGCGGTCCTGGAGCGCTCGGACGCCAGTCGCTTCACGTCGTCGCTTTCCCGCGCGCAAACGGCGGCGAGGCGCTGCTTTTCCGCCTCGGCCTGTTGCCGCTTGAGATCGGCGTCTTGCAGGGCGGCGACACGGATCCGCTCCTGCTCGGCTTTCTTCTCGGACGCGGCGCGGTCAGCCTCGCGCCGTTGCGCTTCCAGTTGTTCGCGCGCGAGCTTCTCGGACTCGCTCGCCTTCGCGGCGGCGAGGCGCTGGGCTTCCTTGCGTGCGGCTTCGCGTTGCTCCGCCTCAAGCCGTTCTGCCTGCTGCTTTTGCGCGGCGACAAGTTCGGCGGCCTTGCGGGCTTCATCGTTCTGAATGGCCGCAATCCGGTCGCGCTCGCGTTTCTCCTCGGCTTTGCGGGCGGCTTCGCGTTTGGCGCTGTCCGCCTGTTCGCGGGCAAGTTTTTCAAACTCGGCCTTCTTCTCAGCGGCGATGCGATCGGCTTCCCGCATGTCGGCTTCACGCTTTTCGGCGGCGAGCTTGTCGGCTTCCCGCTTTACGGCGGCGAGACGATCCGCCTCGCGCTTTTCGGCCTCGCGCTTTTCGGCGGCGATCCTGTCGGATTGAGTGCGGGCGGCCTCGCGCGTTTCGGCGTCGCGGCGCTCCAGCGCGCGCTTTTCCGCCGTCAGTCTTTCGACTTCGCGCTTGTCGGCCTCGCGCTTTTCCGCCGCGAGTCTGTCGGCTTCGCGGCGAGCGGCGTCCTTGCGCTCGGACTCAAGGCGTTCCGTTTCAAGCTTGCTTGCTCTTTGTTTTTCGGCTTCGATACGCTCCCGCTCGCGCTGTTCAAAGGCTTGGCGTTCCGCGAGCAATTCTTCTTTCGCGCGACGCATCTCGTCGAGCATTTGTTCCCGGTCCTTGCGGTCTTGTTCCCGACGCGCCCGTTCGTCGTTCAGGCGCGCAATCATTTCAAAATTGTCCAGCCGAAACTGCGCGTCGCGCGCATAGGGGGAAGCCGGGTACTTTCCGATGAAGTTCGCGAGAACGGCGGGGTCCTGGGTGTCGCGGATGCGGGTCCATACGACAGAATCCGTGTCGGCGAGTTTCAGATAAAACTCATTTAACAACGAGGAAGTCACTTCGGGACGCTGGCGCTTGTTGGTGCGCTCGTAAACGTCGTTGGCGACGTTGCGGAACAGCGCGTAGACTTCCAGGTTGGGCTCGTTGAGACGCTTGACGAGCGCTTCGGTGAACGGCGAATTCTTGCCCGTGCCGTCGTCCGCCGTCTGATCCGCGCCGGTCGCGTAGGCCACAAGCATGCCGTCGGTGCGATCGATGCGCGCCAGACCGCGCGTTCCCGCTTGCACGCCCCGGCTCGCATTTGCCTGGAGCTTGTCCAGGGGATTGTCCCGGCATGCGTCAAGAATGATAATTTTGACGCCCTTGGAGGCGTTGACCGCCTTCAGGACGGTGTCCATGCCGATCGCGTCGTATTCGACATCGTAACTGTCTTCGACGCCGATTTCGATCGGCAGCAGGTAATTCTGTTTCTGGAACTGCATGCCGTGGCCGGCATAATAAAACAGCGCCACATCGGCATCGGCGGCCTTGCGGTTGAATTCCTTGAAAGCGCCGTCGAAGCCGCGCTTGTCTATATCGGTTTTCATGATCACTTCGAAGCCGAGCTTCAACAGGGCTTCGGCGATGTCCGGAGCGTCGTTGGCCGGGTTCGTCAATTTGGTGATTTTTTGATATTTTGCGTTGCCGATGACCAAGGCCACGCGCCGGTCCGCCAAGGCGCGCCCGGTCATGAACGTGAGTGCGATCACGCTCCATAAAACAACGGCATAAGATGAAAGCTTTTTCATCGCGCCCGCATTCCCCGCCACAAGACGAGCGCGTGGGATTCCTCCACACGCTACTTGAGACGACTTCACAATAATACATTGTTAAGCCATCGGCAACACCTGTCGGATAAGCAATGTGCGCCAGCGCACAAGGAAGTTAACCGGGCATGGCGCGTCGAACAATTGGATCGCCGCGGATATTTGCTGGTTTATCGCGACAAGTTATTTTTTTATGAAATAATACAAGGCGTTGGTCGCCGGGCCGGACGCATCGCCAGACTGTCGGGGACCGCGCGAACCGGAAATGCGCGCAAACGCATCCAGGCCTGTGGTTTGCTGGCGCGCGGCGAGGCCAGGTTCCGAGTGACCACGGACAGAAGGCATGGGTTGCCAGTGTCGCCCAGCCTGCTTGTGCGCAAGTTCCAACCTGCTTGAGCGCAACTTCCAACCTGCTTGAGCGCAACTTCCAACCTGCTTGAGCGCAACTTCGATGTCACGGCACTGAACCGCTTCTGGAGCGGCGAAGC
>JANYDZ010000097.1 GCA_025363375.1 Hyphomicrobiales bacterium | reverse complement strand
GCGGCGCGGCGCTATTTCCTGTACTTCACCACGAGCGGCGCGGGGCTCGATTCCGGGATCGGCTCGCCGCGGCTCTTCACCGTGACCTTGTACATGCCGGCTTCGGCGATGGCCGCCGCCGTCACCACCGCCTGCAACTCGTTGCGCGAGACGAATTTCGTTTCAATTTCCTTGCCGTTGATCAGGACCTGGTGGAACGGCCAGAAGCCCTTGCCCTTGATCCTGATCGTGGCGGGGCCGGCGCCTTGCGTCAGCATCAGCGGCTCGACCTCTATGCGTTCGGAAAGCTGTTGCCAGGAATTGAATTCCGGAATTGGATTGATGAAGCCGGTGAAGGCGGGATCGACGAGTTTGCCGTCGAGCACGACCATCTTGACGTTCTGGGTCATCCAGATGTCGGCGAGCGGGTCGCCCTCGATGATCGAGAGATCGGCGACCTTGCCGACCTCCACCGTACCGTAATCCTTTTCCTTTTTGAAAGTGCGCGCGACGTTGATCGTGGCGGCCTGCAGCGCCGTCATGGGCGACACGCCGGCCTCGACATCCATCGCCAGGGCTTCGTGCATGAGCAGCGCCGCCATGCCGCGCGGCGAATCCGAGCCTTCCTTGAGAATGCCGCCGGCCGCGACGAAACGGCGGATGAATTCCTTCGATTTCGCGTAGCCGATTTTCGTTCGTTCGAGCTGTTCGGGCTTGTAGCGCTTGAAGAGCTTTTCGGTCGTGTATTCCGTGACGACGCGCACGGCGGCGGGAAGATTGGCCTTGGGATTCCCGAGGATGTTTTGTTCACGGTCCCAAAAGCGCTGGGCGTGCGACGACAGCGGACGCAGCCATTTGGCGATGGTCGGCGTCCACGCGACCTTGTTCGCGACCATCGCGGCGATCACCGTGTCGAAGCCCTCGACTTCGTAGAGCGCGCCGGCCTCCTCCGCGTCGATGAGGCCCGCCGTACGGTCCACCGCGAGCTTGCGCCGCTTTTCGAGATCGAGGATCGAGCTGTAGCCGACGGACCAGATGTGTTCGATGCCGTCGACGCCGCCCTTGGCGGAAGCAATCGCGTCCCACGAATGGGTGGTCACGCCCATGCCGAGCTTGTGCGCTTCGTCGGTCACGGCGGCGATCAGGTTGGGCTCCAGAAATTCGCTGAGTTTAACGGCCTCGTAGCCGTCCTGCTTCTTTTGCCGCACGATGGCGCGGGCGGCCTCGGCGTTTGGCACTTTCATGTAGCCGCGCCACGCGCGCGAACCCTCGGTTTCGAAATCGCCTTCGCGCGCGCCCATCGCCTGGCCCGTCGCCCAGATGCGCGGGCCGCGAATCCTGCCGAGTTCCGTGCCCTCTTTCTGCGCCAGCGCCCAGGGGCCGTTCTGCTGCGTTTCAATCTCGACGCAAGTGGTCACGCCGAGATGCAGGTAAACTTCGCCCCAAAAATGTTCGAGATGGCAATGGCCGTCGATGAAACCGGGCAGGATTGTTTTTCCGCGCGCGTCGTAGACGCGGGCGCCGACGGGCGCCGAGACCTCGCCGCGTTTGCCGATGGCGGCGAAACGATTGCCGGTGATGACGATAACAGAGTCGGAAATCGGCGCGCGTCCGGTGGCGTCGATCAAAGTGCCGCCCTCGATCACGAGCGATTGCGCCGCGTCCTGCGCGCCGGCGTCGTTGGCGGCGAGGCTGGCCGAAAGCGCGGACGCCAAAAGGCCGAGTCTGATCGTGTTCATGGCGCTCTCCCGAATTGTTTTTGATTTTTTTTTTGCGGCGTCCTCCCAAGGACGCCGCGCATGTTAGACCGCCGATCGGAATGGCGCCATGGGCATGTCGAGAGGGCATGTCGAGGGCTCTCAACCCGCCGTCATGCCCTTCGCTCTGAACACGGATTGCCCTTCGGACGAAGTCAAAAACTTCAACAACGCGCGCGCCGCGTCGGCCTCCTTCGCGCCCGTGCCCACAACTCCGGCGAAGCCGACGAAACTCGCGGGGTCCTTCTCCATCAGCGGAACCGTCCGCACGTTCTTCACCGCGACGATTTCACTGACAAGGCCGACGCCGACCTCCGCCTCGCCCTTGCCGACGGGCTTGGCGAATTCGCCAGGCGCCGACCATTTGGTGCGCGCGCGCGTGTAGTCGGCGATGCCGAGGCGCTCGACAAGCCTGTCGAAATAGACGGAGCCGAAACCGCCGGCTGCGGGATTGCCGGTGGCGAATGTCTTTACCGTCAACAGCCAGGCTTTCAGCTTTTCATCGGAAGAAATGTCGGGCATGGGCGCGTCGGGCCGGATGGCGAACCCCATGCCGGCGCGGGCGACGGGCGCGCGCGTTTCGGCAACGCCCTTGCCCTTTGCGATGATGTCGTCGACCTGCGGCGGGTTGAGCAACACGAGATCGAAGCTCTCGCCCGCGTCCACCTTGCCCTTCATCTGCGCCGCCGTGCCGAAGAGAATCTCGACTTTGTTCCCGGTCGCTTTCTCGAATTGCGGAATGAGTTCTTCAATGGCCGGGCGGACTCCGACGGAGGAAATGAGTTTCATGGGGTAGGCCTTTGCTTGGATGAGCGAAGAGAATAGCGGCGGTTTTGGAGACTGCAAAGCGCGCGACAGCCCTCGTCCGCCTGTTTACGACCCGCCTGGGGCGTCCCGGAAAGCGGGCCTTGCCCCGATTGCCCGCCGCCGCTAACCCTGACGCCGGATCAAACTCCGGAGTGAAACATGCGCGCCTATCAGCTCGCCGCCCAGACCGGCATCGACGCTCTCAAACCGGTGGATTTGCCCTTGCCGAAGCCGGCGCGCGGGCAGGTGCTCGTCAAGGTCGCGGCGTGTTCGCTCAACTATCGCGATTTCGCCATCGCCACGGGGCGCTATCGCTCGCCGACGCGGGCCAATGTGATTCCGCTGTCCGATGGCGCCGGCGTGGTCGTCGAGGCCGGCGAGGGCGTCAACAAGGTGAAGGTAGGCGACCGCGTCATGGGCTGTTTCTTCCAGCGCTGGATTGGCGGCGAGCAGGGGCCGGAGACGCAACCCAGCGCGCTCGGCGGCGGCCTCGACGGCATGCTCGCCGAATATGTCGTGCTGGAGGAGGAGGGCGTCGTAAAGACGCCGGCGCATCTCACCGATCAGGAGGCGGCGAGCCTGCCCTGCGCCGCCGTGACCGCCTGGCACGCGACGGTCGTGCATGGCGCCTTGACGGCGGGCCAGACGATCCTCGTGCAAGGCACCGGCGGCGTCTCGACCTTCGCGCTGCAATTCGCCCGCATGATGGGAGTCAACGTCATCGCCACGTCGTCGCACGACGGGAAGCTGGCGCACGCCAAAAGCCTCGGCGCGACGCATCTCATAAACTACAAGGCCAATCCCGACTGGGACAAAGCCGCGATGGAGATCACTGGCGGGCGCGGCGTAGATCAGGTGGTCGAAGTCGGCGGCCCCGGCACCTTCGCGCGCTCGCTCGGCGCCATCCGCACCGGCGGCAAGATCAGCCTCATCGGCGTGCTGGCGGGCATGGCGGACATCAACCCCTCGATGATCCTCGCCAAGCGCGCCAATGTGCAAGGCATATCAGTGGGCTCGACGCAGATGTTCGAGGCCATGAACCGCGCCATCGCCACGAACGGCCTGAAGCCGGTGATCG
>JANYDZ010000078.1 GCA_025363375.1 Hyphomicrobiales bacterium | reverse complement strand
GAGCGCCGCGCTCGCCGCGGTGTCGATCCGCACATCCGTCATGTTCGCGGACCGCGCGAGATCGCGCGCGGTCGACGAAGCTATGGTCAGATAGGGCGCGATTTCGTTCAGCGGCGCCAGCACGAAGGCGCGCTCTTGCAGACGCGGATGCGGCAGCGTCAGGCCGGGCTCGTCGATCTGCGCGTCGCCATATGTCAGAACGTCGATATCGAGGGTGCGCGGCCCCCAGCGCTCGCCGCGTTCGCGGCCGCGCTCTTTCTCGATGGCGAGGCAAAGCGCCAGCAATTCACGCGGCGCGAGGGAGGCGCGCAGCAACGCCGCCATATTGAGAAAATCCGGCTGATCCGTCTTGCCCCAGGCCTTTGTGCGCCATACGGAAGATTGCGCGACGAGTTCCACGCCCCGCGTCGCGCGCAAACGCGCCAGCGCATGGCGAAACGCCGCCGGGACATCGCCGACATTGCCGCCGAGCGACAGCGCCGCCGTGACGGGGGCGTCGGTCACGCCGCCCCGGCGCGCGACAGACGCAGGGAAACACCCGCCGCCGCAATGCGTTCGGGGATCGGCGGTTTGAGCTTCATGACGTGGACGAAGACCTCTTCGACGGCGGGAAATTCAGCCAGTAGACCGCGCGCCAGCGCCACCGCGGCGCTTTCCACGAGTTTGTGCCGCGTTTCCGTAAAAATGCGTTTCGTCGTGGCGACAATAGCGCCGTAGTCGAGCGCGTCGGCGAGATGATCGGTGTCGGCGGCGCGCGCGACATTGGTGACGAGTTCAAGATTGATTGTATAGGGCTGGCCGAACTCGCCCTCGTGCTTGTGCCAGCCGTGATAGGCGTGCAGCTCAAGCCTGTCGATGATCACATTGGCCTTGATCGGCATCATATGTCCCCAAGCGCCGGATTATTGACCGCGGCGAAAATCTTCATGGCTTCAACATGCGCCGCGACATCGTGAACGCGAATGATGGAGGCGCCCGCCATCGCGCCCATGAGCGCGGCGGCGACCGATCCTATCACACGTTCGCGCGCGATATCGCGCCCTGTCACTCTCCCGATGGCGCGTTTGCGCGACACGCCCAGCAGGATGGGACAGCCGAGCGCCTTCAATTGCGCGAGATCGCGCACCATGGTCAGGCTTTGCGCATGGGTGACGCCGAAGCCGAAGCCGGGATCGACGATCAATTGGGCGCGCTCGACGCCGGCGGCGCGCGCGATCTCAAGCGAGCGCGCCAGAAACGCCGTCACCTCCGCCATCACTTCGATATCGGGATCGTCGCGCTCGCGGTTGTGCATGACGACGGCGGGAACGCCGCGCGCCGCGACAAGGGGCGCCATGGCGGGATCGCGCTGGAAGCCCCAGACATCGTTGACGATCGTGGCGCCGGCGTCGAGCGCGGCGCGCGCGACCTCGGCTTTCATCGTATCGATGGAAATCGGCAGACCGCACGCCGCGGCAAGCCCGCGCACGACGGGAACCACGCGGGCGATCTCTTCCGCGGCGGAAACCGGCGCATGGCCCGGCCGCGTCGATTCCCCGCCGATGTCGAGGATATCGGCGCCTTCCGCCGCGAGCCGCAATCCGTGCGCGACGGCGTCGGCATCGTCGTTGAATTGTCCGCCGTCGGAAAACGAATCCGGCGTCACATTGACGATGCCCATGACGAGGGGGCGCGGCCCGAAGACGAGCGCGCGCGCGCCGCCGCCTGGGCTCGACGAAACATGCGGCGTCGAAGGCGTGGGTTGCTTCGGCGGCGTGATGTCGCGCGCCGATTCGGCGGGATCCGGCTCGCGGCTGGCTTGATCGTAGGCCTTTTTGACGCCGCGGACGCCGCGGCCAAGCGCGAAGAGATATTTGTCGAACACCGGAGCAACCCAATTTTGACAAACCCTCGGAACAGGGCCGATGCGCGCCAAAAGCCTGAAATCTCCGCGTCAGTCAAATACAGGTATTGTCAAAAAACCCGCTCGCCGCGAACAATCGGCGCGCATCAACCTGATAGGGCATGCCAAAAAACCTGGTGCCGCGCATCGTCGCTCCAAAGTTCAGCCTTATCGCGGCGCTGCGGCGCAGGGCGCATAGATCGCGTCGCGGCATCGCCAGCATGGCGGGCCCCCTCAACACGCCGGCTTCAGCCTTGCCGGGACTCATAAGCGAGACCGAATTCCATGCAAAAAGGCCGGGGCGAAATTGCATCGCCAGCGATTTTACCGATCGCGGGGGCGCGACGAGAATGGCGACGCCGCGCTCGCCGCTCTGACTCACAAGATTAAACGGCGTCGGCTCGAAATCGCCGACGCCGTTGGCGCGCATCGGCACGCTCACGCTCGCCTGCGCGCCGCCCGAAACAATCGGCGCGGGCGCGCCAAGCAGTTCGCGCACGCTCATTTCGTCGGTGACAAGCGCGCTTTGCAGCAGCTCCGCCCGCCAGAGTTCGCGGATGCCGCTCGGCGGCGCCGTGTCCATCCATTCGATCAATTGCGGGGAAACGCCCATGTCGCGCAGGAACGGTCCGACGAGAGCCTTTGTCGACGCCGTCGTTTCGACGCGCTTTTCGGTGCGCGAGCTTCGCGATTCGCTGAGGATCGTCCGCAAGGTCTCGACGCGGCCGCCATGGCGAATAATCGTGTCGCGAAAAGTCTGGCGGCGCGTCACGATGATCCGCCGCGTCAGAATCTGATGAACGCCGACCATCGCTCCGGGAGGCGCCATGCGCCTTTGCCCGGCCGCCAGTAAAAACGCGCAGGCCGAAGCGCAGGTCGCGCCGTCGCCGGATGCATCGCCCCGCAATTCCTCCGCGCCTATGTCTCCGCAGGAGATTTTGCCGTTGACGCAGGGGATATAAATCGTTTTCGCCACGACCACGTCGAGGCCGCGCGCGCGGATCATCTTGCCCATGGCGAGCGCGGCGCGCACCGAGCCGCCGCGGGAATTGACGAGCACCGGCAATTTGCGCGGCCCGATTTTTTTTAAAAACGCGTTGAACTTGTTCGCTGTAGCCTCGATGAGCCCGCCCTCGGCGACGATCCAGGCCGCGCAATCGGTCGGGCACCCAACGCTTGCGCTACGGGCGACGAAAAAGCGCATATCGCCGTCAAGCGGGTTTTCGTTGGCGCGCTCCTGCGCCGACAACGTCGGCGGCTGCGGCAACGGCTGTGCTGCCGCGGGGCTGGGCGGGGCAAGCGCGAGACCAGCCAGAAGCGCCGCGCTCCAGACATGCGCCCGCATTGCAAACTCCGTGCGATCAGGCTCGCTGAGGCGGTTAAATCACAGTTGGTTCATTCGATCAACGAAGCGGCGCGAACGGCCAGGGTACGCCCGCGCCGACCTGGGCGCGGTGTCGCAAAAAGGCGTCCGCGAGCACAATCGCCATCATGGCTTCGCCGACCGGCACGCCGCGTATGCCCACACAGGGGTCGTGCCGGCCCTTGGTTCGAAGCTCCACCTCGGCGCCGAAACGATCTACGGAGCGGCGGGGCGTCAGGATGGACGACGTGGGTTTCACCGCGAAACGCGCCACAATCGTCTGTCCCGTCGAAATCCCGCCGAGAATTCCTCCCGCGTGGTTCGACAGAAAGGTCGGCATTCCCTTGTTTCCGGCGCGCATTTCGTCGGCGTTTTCCTCGCCCGTCAATGCCGCCGCCGCCATGCCGTCGCCGATCTCGACGCCTTTGACCGCGTTGATCGACATCAGCGCGGAGGCGAGTTCCGCATCGAGCTTGCCATAGACAGGCGCGCCCCAGCCCGGCGGCGCATTTTCGGCGTGCAATTCAATGATTGCGCCGCAGGAAGAGCCCGCCTTGCGCACGCTGTCGAGATAAATCTCCCATGCGGCGGCGGCTTTCGCGTCGGGACAGAAGAACGGATTATTGTCGATCTCGTCCCAGTTCCAGTTGGCGCGGTCGATCTTGTGCGGCCCCATTTGCACCATGGCGCCGCGAATTTTCACAGCGGGAATAATCAGCCGCGCCACGCCTCCGGCCGCGACGCGCATGGCGGTTTCGCGCGCCGAAGAGCGCCCGCCGCCGCGATAGTCGCGGACGCCGTATTTGGCGTCGTAGGTGAAATCGGCGTGGCCCGGGCGATATTGGCTTTTGATCTCGCCGTAATCATTCGAACGCTGATCGACATTGTCGATCATCAGGCCGATCGGCGTGCCGCTGGTGACCTGGCGAGCGTCCTCGCCGGTCATGACGCCCGACAGGATTTTCACCTGATCGGGCTCCTGGCGCTGCGTCGTAAAGCGCGATTGCCCGGGGCGGCGCTTGTCGAGAAAACCCTGCAAATCGGCCTCCGTGAGCGGAATCAGCGGCGGGCAGCCGTCAATGACGCAGCCGATCGCGGGCCCGTGGCTTTCGCCCCAGGTGGTGACGCGGAAAAGGTGGCCGAAAGTGTTGTGGGACATACCGGGGACTATATTGCCGAAGACGATTTTACGCGGCGACAGGAGGCCGCAGGGCTGCAAATCGCTATAGGAGCGCCCACGAGCCCGGTCAAATCAGAGCGGGACGCAGTTCCAGGTTAATTGTTCGCCGGCGCCGGATTGTCCTTGACGGACGCCGGGTCAATGCTTGCGGGCTGCGCGAGCGCCCGCTGCCTCATGCAATTATCGATGAATTTGTGGCGGGCGAGCCCCCACAGGCGTTTTTTGCCGCTGGCCTCCGTCCGGCACTCGCTGCGGCGCTGGTTGCGCAGGCTGACGCGCTGCTTGCGGCAATCGGCGACATAGGCCGCGCGCGGGGCGTCGCGCAGATTTCTTCGTGTCGCCTCGTTGGCGCAACTGACGCCGCGCACCGGCAGAACGATGGCTGGTTTATCCGATGTCCGGGGCGGCTCCTGGGCGGAGGCTTGCGTCGCCGCGCCCGCCATCGAGCCCGCGAACAGAAGTCCCGCCGCCAGAGCCCTGACGCATTTCACCGCGCGCATTGACGCCCCCATCGTTCCAAGATCGCATATACGCGCAAGATTATCCCGCATTTTCACATTCACGCAATCGTCGTATGAGGTCGTCCATCACAGCGCCGGCTCAACGGCTGGCTGCGCCGGCGCTCCGGCCCAACTTGAATTCGCGGGGATGGATTCGCCTTTCATGACAATGGTCAATTGTCCGAGCCGGGCGAAATCTCCGACATGGGTGTCGTAGAGAACCGTCGTGCCCGGGCCGATGGAAACGCCGCGTCCGACCTCGACGCGCCCGACCTTCATGATCCGGTCTTCGTAAAGGTGTGTCTGCAGCACCGAATGGTCGTTGAGGACGCTGAAATCGCCGATGGCGACGCAATCAAATTCGGTGAGATCGGTGCAGTCCATATAGACGCCCTTGCCGATCTTTGTCCCGTAAAGGCGCAGCATCCACGGCATGAACGGCGTGCCGCGCATATATTCCAGCGACGCCTTGCCGACGAGGCCGCCATAGAGCACGGCGACCATTTCGGTGCGCATCGCCCACCACGACCACATCGGCTTCATCACGGGTTTGTACACGCCGATGACCGCCCATTTGATCGCCGCCGAGAAGATGATGAGAAGCACGGCGATGCACAGGCCGGACGCCAGAAAAATCAGGAACGCGGTGAGATAATGGCCGACGTCAAGCCGATCCGACATGATGTCGGCGCTGATGTAGCCCATGGTGATGAACATCGCCGTCGGAAGCGAGGTGTGCAGAGCTTCGAAAACCGCGCGGCTCGCCACGAACCAGCGCGGCGGCGCGTAGGTCTGGTTTTCGCCCACGGAGACCTTCTGCCGGTTGGGCAGGATGATCGCGGGGCTGCCGAAGCAGATTTCGTTGGGCTTCGTCGTCAGCGAATCCGGTAGTTTCGACTTGATGCCGACAAGCGTGCCGTCGGCGAGGTCGGCGCCCTGGGAGATCACGGCGTCGTTGCCCATGAACACCATGTCGCCGGTCTTGATGCGTTTCATCGTCATCCAGCCGCGGCGTATTTCCTCGTCGCCGAAAATCACTTCGTCGCCGAGAAAATTGTTGGCGCCGATGTCGACGAGATCGTAGCGCCCCGCCAGATTGGTCGATATCTCCGATCCCTTGCCGATTTTGGCGCCCATCAACTTGTACCAGTAGCGCATGTAGACGGTGGCGTAGAGCGAATTAAGGGTCTCCAGCGTGACTTCCGTCGCCAGGCCGACGATCCATTTGCGGTAGTAAAACCAGCTGTGAATGGAATGCACGCCGGGCGTCACGCGCGGCAGGACGATCCAGCGGATGGCGATGATGATCGCCATGGAAACGATGATCAGCACCAGCGCGGTCGGCCATGCGAGGAACAGAAGATTGCCCCAGTCGACGGAGGCGTCGTTCACGCCGGTGAAAAAATTGTCGAGGTGATAAAGCACGTAGAAGGCCGGGAAAATCGGCACGAGGCCAATCATCAGCATGACCATGTAGCCAAGCGCGTAGGCGCCGATCAGCACGGCGCGCCGCGCCGGGCCGGCTTGCGGAAACGCCGGCAGCGCGGCTGTATCGACCATGCCGGTCTTGCGCGCGGGCGAGCCGTCCCAGCGCTCGCCGGCCTTGATGGTGACGCCCGCGGAAATCGACGTGAGATCGGCGAGTTCGACGCCCTCTTCGAGCTTCGCGCCGGTTCCCAGCACGCAGGAATTGCCGACGTGGCAATCCGCGCCGATGGTCACGGGGCCGACGATGATTTCATTGCCGACGACCTCGGTTGTGGCGAAGCGGCATTTCAGACCGGTGCTGGCGCCCTCGCCAATCGTCAGGAGATCGATGGCGCCCGCCTCGAATTCCGAAATAATCGCGTCCTTGCCGATTTTGGCGCCCAGCAGGCGCAGATAAATGCGCATCAACGGCGAGCATTGCAGGAACTTGACCGTGGTGATCTGGACCATGCGCTGCACGAACCAGAGCCGGAAGTAATAGACGCCCCAGAGCGGATAGCGGCCCGGTTTCGTGCGTCCCAGCACCAACCATTTGAGCGAGACAATGATCGACTTGGTGCCGAGATTGATCGCCAGATAGAGGCCGAGCAGCATATAGGCTTCGTTCAGCGGGTCGACGTCGCCGAGCACGAGAAAAACCGACGCGATGAACAGCCCCAGCCATTGCAAGGTCACAAGCGCGATGATGAAAGGCAGCGCGACGGCCTGCGCGAGGCCGCAGAGAAAGCGCCGCGCCAGCGGCGGCGGCTCGAACGTCAGATCGACGGCAGCGCCGGACCGGCGCGGGCGCGCGTCCAGCAGGCGCCCCATCGCGCGCAAGCTGCGCGTCGCGTAAACATCCTGCAGGGTCAGCGACGCGAGATCGGCGTGCGCGCGCACCAGTCCGAGAAACCGCGCGGCCAGCAGCGAGTGGCCGCCGAGATCGGTGAAGAAATCGGCGTTGAAGGGAATCGGCTGCGGCGGCAGCACTTTTTTCGCCGCGTCGAGCAACCTCGCCTCGGTGTCCGTCGTCGGTTCCTCTTGCTCCTCGGCGGAAACGACTTGCGCGGCGAGTTCCGACTTCTTGAGAAGATTTCGGTTGACCTTGCCCGACGTCAGGCGCGGCAATTCATCCATGATCTCGAAACGCGCGGGCACCATATATTGGGGCAGCGTCCGCCGCAGCGCCGCGCGCAGGACCGGCGTTTCGAGCGCCTTTTCCGAGACCAGAAACGCGACGAGCTGGTCCATGCCGTCGTCGTTGCGCAGCACGACGGCGGCTTGCGCGACGCCCGGCAAATCCGTCAGCTTAGCCTCGATTTCGCCGAGCTCCACGCGGAAGCCGCGGATCTTGACCTGATCGTCGATGCGGCCGCGAAACAGGATGTCGCCGTTGGGATCGACCGCGACCGCGTCGCCCGAGCGATAGAGAATCGGGTCCAGCCCGTCCGACGCGAAAGGGTTTGCGATGAATTTTTCCGCCGTCAGCGCGTCGCGGCGCAAATAGCCTTTGGCCACGCCGGGGCCGCCGATCAACAGTTCGCCCTCGGCGCCCGCTGCGAGCAGGTTGAGCGCGTCGTCGACGACGTAGCAAGTGTAGTTGGGAATCGGTTTGCCGATGGTGACCGGCTCGCCGGCGCGAACTTCGGCGATGGTGGCGACGACGGTCGCTTCCGTTGGGCCGTAGGAATTGAAAATGACGCGTCCCGGCTTGCACCAGCGCGCCGCGATCGAGGGCGGGCAGGCTTCGCCGCCCAGAATGATCACGCGCAACGACGCCACATCGCGCGGCAACATGGAGAGCAAGGTCGGCACGGTGTCGAGGACGCTGACGCCGGCGGCTTCCATCAGGTCGGGCAATTGGTCGGCCTCGCCCATCATGGCGGGCGTCGCCACGAACAAAGCGGCGCCGACGAGATAGGGCACCCAGATTTCTTCCATCGACAGATCGAACGCGACGGAAGCGCCCTGAAACACGACGTCCTTGTCGCGCAGGCCGTAAACCTCGTTGGCGGAACGCAAATAGTGGCAGATGTTGCGGCCGGTGACGACGATGCCCTTGGGCACGCCGGTCGAGCCGGAGGTGTAGATCATGTAGGCGGGATGATCCGGCGTCGCGCCGAGCGCGCGCGCGTTCACGATCGACTGGTTCAGCGGTTCGATCAGGTGCGTTTCGCTGAGCACCATGCAGGGCACGCGGCCTTCCATGCCGGCGTCCTGAACCGGCGACGTCAGAAGCGCCTTTGCCGATGCGTCTTCGAGGCAGACAGCGATACGCTCAAGCGGCGCGTCGGCGTCGAAGGGCAGCCAGGCCGCGCCGGTCTTGGCGATGGCGATCTGCGCGATCAGGAGGTCGGGTCCTCGCGGCATCCAGATGCCCACAAAATTGCCGGGTCTGACGCCTTCGCGCAGCAGACCGCGCGCCATGGCGGTCGCTTTCTCGTCGACCTGTTCATAGGTGAGCGTGACATCCCCCGCGATCATGCAGGGGGCGTCGGGGTTTCGGGTCGCCGAGGCGGCGAAAATCTCGGCCAGCAATTCGTCGCGGACGAGGCCGGGCATGACCGGGCCGCGCAAGACGGAAGGAAGCGCCGCGCGCGCCCCGGCCGGGCCAACGCCGCCACCGCCGTTTCGATTCTCAATGTCGGCGGCAAAATCCGTCATGCAATTAAAAATCCATTTTTCGCTTGTTCCGCAGGTCCCGCCTTGAGACCTGCGGAAGCGTCCCGTCGGTTTGATCAGCGACTAAAATTCCTCAATCATTCAGGGCATCCGCCCGTCAATCAAACCTTATGGCGCCCCCCGCATGAACTCGCAATTAACGCGCGTCGCCTCTGTGGGGATTCGCTTGGCTTCACAACCAATAGCAGCGCCCGGCCTCGAAGATCAGCGCTCGTCCCTGATGAATGTCGGATTTCGGCGCGCGTTCCATTGCGATATTCGCGATGAGCGCCATCAGGACGCGCGCGACGCCGCCATGCGAGACAACGACCGTCTCGCGGTCGATGGATGCGAGCCACGGCGTCAGCCTTTCGGCCAGCATGGCGTAGCTCTCTCCGCCGGGCGGGGTGAAGTTCCACTTGTCGCCCTCGCGGGCTTTGGCCGCCCAGGGGTCGCGGGCTTTCAATTCTTCCCAGGTCAGTCCCTCCCAGCGTCCGAAGGTGAGCTCCAAGAGGCGGGTGTCGGTGTCGTAGGCGTCGGGCGGCAGCCCCATGGCGGTTCTCGCGAGCTGCATCGTGTCGCGGGTGCGCGACAGCGGCGAAGCCACGAATTTCAGGTCGGCGAGATCCGGCCCGCGCCAGTCGCGCACCTGCCGGCCCACGGCGCTCGCCTGATCGCGGCCGCGTCCGTTGAGGGGCGTGTCGTGCTGGCCCTGCAAACGACTCTCGACGTTCCAGTCGGTCTCGCCATGGCGGATGAAAATAAGGCGGTGGCTGGTCAACGGCGCTCTCGCCTCAATGGGAATCGCGCGGATGCCCGCTTCAGTCCTTGCCCACGATCGAGATATCCGGCGCGGCGGGGTTTTTCATGCCGACGACATGATAACCGGCGTCGACGTGCAAGATCTCGCCGGTGACGCCGCGCGACATCGGCGACAGCAGGAACGCGGCGGATTCGCCGACCTCCTCGATGGTCACCGTGCGGCGCAACGGGGAATTGTACTCGTTCCACTTCAGAATGTAGCGGAAATCGCCGATGCCCGAGGCGGCCAAAGTCTTTATGGGCCCGGCGGAAATCGCGTTGACGCGGATGTTCTTCTCGCCAAGGTCGGCGGCGAGGTAACGCACGCTGGCCTCCAGCGCCGCCTTGGCGACGCCCATGACATTGTAATGCGGCATCCATTTTTCCGCGCCGTAATAAGTCAGCGTAAGCAGCGAGCCCCCGTCTTTCATCAGCTTTTCCGCCCGTTGGGCGACGGCGGTGAAGGAGTAACAGGAGATCAGCAGGGATTTGGTGAAATTGTCGGCGGTTGTCTCGATGTAGCGGCCCGTCAGTTGGTCCTTGTCGGAGAAGGCGATGCAATGGACGACGAAGTCCAGCTTGCCCCAGAGTTTCTCGACTTCCGCGAAGACCGCGTCAATGCTGGCGGGGTCCGTCACATCGCAATGGCCGACGACGGCGGCGTCCAGTTCCGCCGCGAGCGGTCGCACCCGTTTCTCCAAAGCCTCGCCCTGATAGGTAAAGGCCAGCTCGGCGCCGGCGTTGCGCACAGCCCGCGCGATTCCCCAGGCGATCGAACGATTGTTTGCGACGCCCATGATGAGGCCGCGTTTGCCTGCCAGAAAATTCATGCCGGCCCGTGCTCCGAAATCTGGTCCTGTGAAATGTGCGCACCCGGTGGGCGAGGCTCGCTCAGCCCCGAATAGGCAAGTATCTGCTGGGGTTTAAGCGCTGCGCCGGGATTAGGCAAGCGTCGTCGCCGAGCCTGCGGTCGCAGTGGAATCCTGATCATCTTGAGCGTAAGCGCAGTTTGCCAATATCCGGCGCGACGAATCCTGGTTTGCCCGCTTTACGCCCGAACAACGCCAGGCGCCCCGGTCAGGCGCGCTTCACCATCGAGGGCACGAGATGCTTGATCGTTGGCGCGCCGGCCTGCTGCATCGCGGCCAGTAACTCCGTCCGCATCAGCTCGAGCACCCGCTCGACGCCGGGCTGGCCGAAGGCGCCGAGGCCCCAGAGGTAGGGACGCCCCACGGCGACGCCGGTCGCGCCCATGGCCAGCGCCTTGACGATATCGGTGCCGCGCCGGAAGCCGCTGTCGATCAGGATCGGCATTTTGCCGCCAATCTCCGCGATGATCTCCGGCAGGGTCTCGATGGTTGAGGCGCCGGATTCGTCGGCGCGTCCGCCATGGTTCGACACGATGATTCCGTCATAGCCAAGTTGGGCGGCGATCCGGGCGTCCTCGGCGCTGAGAATGCCCTTGATGATGCATTTCATTTTCGTCGCGTCGCGGATGCGCTTCAAATAATCCCACGACATCATCGAAGCCTGGGTGTTCTGCAGGCCGGACAGATCGACGCCCTCGTACATGGGTTTGCCATGGCTGCCGAGGGCGGCCGGGCCATTGGGTGTTTCATGGCAGGCGGTGCAATCCACGGGATTGGCCCGGCGCAGGCGCGCCAGCTGTTCCTGATTGCGCCCGCCGCTGCGGTCCACAGTCACGGTGACCGCGAGGCACCCGGCCTTTTCAGCGCGTTCGACGTGGTGCCGGGCCACCTCGAATTTGTTGCTGGCGTAGAGCTGGAACCAGATCGGCCTGCCGCGCGCCGCCAGCACATCCTCGACGGCGCGCGAGGTCTGGTTGGACAGGATCATCAAATGGTCGCCCGCCCTCGCGGCCTTGGCGGTCGCGATTTCGCCGTCCGCGTGGTAGGAGCCGTGGCCGCCGGTGGGCGCGACGATAATCGGCGTTGGATATTTTTGGCCGAACAATTCGATGCTCATATCGACCTTGCTCACATCCACAAGCCGGCGCGGGCGCAGCTGATATTTGAGAAATCCCGCGCGGTTGGCGCGCAACGTCACCTCGTCGTCGATGCCCGACGTCATGTAGCCGAAATGCTGGGGCTGCATGGTTTTCTTGGCCACCGCCTCGAAATCGAAAACGTTGATGGCGTCCTTCGGGGCGGCGATGAGATGATCCAGATCGCGCGGCGCCCACACCATGGGGTCCGGCAGGCGGTTCGGCGCTTCCAGCGCGTGGGCGAGGCCGCCGCCCGTCCAGGCGACGCTGGCGCTGCCCGCCAGATATTGCAGGAACCGCCGCCGATTGGCGCGCGCGTCGAATTGTGAATTGTCCGATTGAATCATCATGTTGTCCTCCAGGACGCTTGAATTACACCCGCTTCACCATCGAGGGCGCCAGATGCTTGAGGCTCGGCGCGCCGGCCTGTTGCATTGCGGCCATCAGTTCCGTGCGCAGCAATTCCAGCACCCGCTCGACGCCGGGCTGGCCGAAGGCGCCGAGGCCCCAGATGTAGGGCCGGCCCACGAACACGCCCGCGGCGCCCATGGCCATCGCCTTGACCACATCGGTGCCGCGGCGGAAGCCGCTGTCGACGAACACCGGCAGACGCCCGCCCACCGCCTCGACCATTTCCGGCAGGGTCTCGATGGTCGAGCGGCCCGCTTCGTCCGAACGCCCTCCGTGGTTCGACACAATGATCCCGTCAAAGCCCAGTTCAGCGGCGATTTTCGCGTCCTCGTGCGCCAGCAGGCCCTTGATCACGACTTTCATCCTGGTCGCGTCGCGGATGCGCTTGACGTAATCCCAGGTCATGGCCGAGGCCTGGATATTGGCGAGGCCGGCGAGATCGGCGCCCTCGTACATGGGCCGGCCCTTGGTTTCGATGCGCTGGCCGCCGCCGCCCGACGCTGTTGAATGGCAGTCGCCGCAATTGCGCGTGTCCTCGCGGCGCAGCCGGAACAACGTCTCCTGATTGCGCCCGCCGCTGCGGTCCACCGTCACCGCGACGGCGGTGCAGCCGGCGCGCTCGGCGCGCTCGACATGGTGTTTCGCGACTTCGAACTTGTTGGTGGCGTAGAGCTGGAACCAGATGGGTCCGCCGCGCGCGGCCATCACGTCTTCGGGCGAGGTCGTCGTCTGCGTCGACAGCATCATCAGGTGGTTGCCGGTTTTGGCGCCGCGCGCCGTCGCGGACTCGCCTTCGGGATTGTAGCCCTTGTGGCCGCCGATGGGCGCGAGGAAAATCGGCGAATCGTATTTGTTGCCGAAAATATTGACGCTCATGTCGACCTTGCCGACATCGACGAGACGGCGCGGCCGCAGCTGAAACTTCTGAAAGCCCTCGCGGTTGGCGCGCAGGGTCACCTCGTCGTCGATGCCCGACGCCATGTAGCCGAAATGCGCCGGCGGAATATTCTTGCGCGCGACGCTTTCGAAATCGAACACGTTGATCGCGTCCTTCGGCGTAGCGATCATGTTGTTCACGTCGCGCGGCGCCCAGACCATCGGGTCGGGCAAATGTTTGCGCGCTTCAAGCGCTTGCGCAAGCGCCGATCCGCTCCAGCTCACGGCGGCGCTGGAGCCGAGAAACTGCAGGAAACGGCGGCGGTTGGCCGCGCTGTCGAATTGCAACGGGTTGAATCGATCTTGCATGAGGTTCCTCCGCTGGACGCCGGGGCTGGGCGCCCGGCTTTGCCGCAGCATAGGCGAATTCGCGCGGCAAGCGAAAGGGCGGCGGAGGGAGGGGGAGGCGACGTGGACAAATAAATGAATGAACCGGACAATCAGGGCCTGTCAGGAATCCTGTGTGCGGGGCCGGGTTGAAGGTCATGTCCGGTCGAACCTTTCGCCAAACATGATCGCGAACGGGTTCTTTGCCTCGGTCCACTCGCGCGGCTCCTGTTTCCATTTTTCAGCGGCCCGGCTCAAAACCCGCCCCACGATCTACGCCCCCCTCATGCCTCCGGCTTCTTCCCGATCCAGTAGTGCAGCGTCAGCGGCAACCCCACATGCAACATCACAAACCGCGCCAGATGATGCGCGGCGACGTAGAAGGGATCGACGCCGAGCGCCATGGCGAGCACCGTCATCGCCTCCATGCCGCCGGGCGAATAGGCGAGAAACGTTGCTCCAAAGGGCAGGCCCAACAGGGTTGAAGCGGCGACGGCGAAAACCGCCGAAATCGCGATGGAAACTCCGATGGCCGCCAGCATGCTCGGCGCCTCGCGCCAGAACTGGCCCCAGTCGAAGCCGGCGAAACGCGAACCGGTCCAGGTGCCGATCATCGCCTGTCCCAGGATCAGGATCGGCAGCGGCGCGCGTCCAACGGCCATTTCCGTCGCGTGGAAAACGCCGGAGACGAACATGGCGCCCAGAAACATGCCGCCGATGATTTTCCAGCGTGTGAACAGAAGCCCGACGGCGCCGCCAATCAGAAATTCGGTTGTGAACATTGCCAGGGAATCGCTGGCGCGCGTTGTCAGGGCGGCGACGTCCGCGCCCGTCTCCTTGATCGCCAGGGGCACGAGGCAGACGAGGAAGAACACGCGCATCATCTGCACTGTGACGACGCGCGGCGCGTTGGCGCCCGTCGTGATCACCGCCGACAGAACATAGCCCATGGCGCCGGGCACGGCGGCGAGGACCGCCGTGGTTCGGTCCCAGCGGGAAATCTTTATCGAGATCAGCGTCGATGCCAGCGTCATGCACAGGACGCACACAACCATTCCCGCGACGCTGGCGGGATAGGCGGCGATGTTGTGAAACGTCTGCGTTGTCACGCTCGCGCCGATGGAGACGCCGGACGTCAACATCGCGAGGTAGCGCAGGGGCGCGTTCATCGACACGATCCACGCGGGCGCGAGCGATCCGACCACGGCCACGAGGGCCATGGCGCCGGACATGGCGCCGGCCGGAATGTTCAGCCACATGAACGCCAGCCCGCCGGCGAGCCCCACGGCGATCGTGAACAACTGTCGCGACAGGGGCGCGTCGGGCTCGAAAGTCTTGCTCTTTGCGGGGGTTGTCATGGGGCGCCGGCGCGGGGACGGAAACGTGGCGCCCGCGTTTAATCACGCGGGTCCCGCGCCGGCAACCTGGCGGGACGCCGCGAAAAACGGCCCGGGCGCGCGAAGCGTCCGGGCCGCGCAAACCTGCGATCGCGATGGCCTAGCGTTTGGCGAGCGCGTCGCGGATCTGCTCAAGCAGAACTTCGCTGCGCGGCGGCGGCGGCGGGGGCGCTGCGGCGGCCGGCGCGGGCTCGGCCTTCTTGGCGTTGTTCATGGCCTTCACAATCATGAAGAGCACAAAAGCGATGATGATGAAGTTTACCACCATGGTCACAAAATTGCCCCAGGCGAGAACGGCGCCTTGCTTCTGCGCGTCGGCCAGGTTTGTGGCGGTGACGGCTTTCGACAATCCAATGAAGTAGTTGGAGAAGTTTGAGTTTCCGAACATGCCGATGATGGGCATGATGATGTCGGCGACCAGCGAATCGATGATCTTTCCAAACGCGCCGCCGATAATGACGCCGAACGCGAGATCGATGACGTTGCCCTTCATGGTAAAATCTTTAAATTCCTTAAGCATCGTTGTTGCCTCCAATATTCGTCCCGTTGCCCCTGCGCGCCCAAGTGGTCGTCAAGTGGTCGTCAAGTGGTCGTCTGGCGCAGGTTTGGCTCATCCTATCTTCCTATTTTGCCAACGGCAATGCTTTGCGGCGCGCTCAAGCTCCCAATTCGGCGCTTTCGTGATAAGCAACGCCCTGTGATTGGAGCCAGGGCCACCCGATGATCGCCAGTTGGGCCGTTATTCTGACCGCGCTGCTTTATCTCTGCGCCCTGTTCGCCATCGCGCATTACGGCGACACGCGCGGGCGCGGCTTCGTGGCGGGCCCCGCGCGTCCGGTCATCTACGCCATGACCCTGGCGGTTTACTGCACGTCGTGGACATTCTTCGGTTCGGTGGGCATGGCGTCCCTGCAAGGCCTCGATTTTCTGCCGACCTACATCGGTCCGATACTGGTGATCGGCTTTGGCTATCCTTTCGTGCTTCGCGTCGTCAGGCTGGCGAAAAGGCAGAACATCACGTCGGTCGCCGATTTCGTGGCCGCCCGCTTCGGCAAATCGGAGAAGGTCGCCGCGCTTGTCGCGGTCATCGCGGTTGTCGGAATCGCGCCCTATATCGCCTTGCAACTCAAGGCGATCTCCAATTCGCTGACGATGGTCCTGGCTTCGCTGGAGGCCGGACGCGCGGTCGCGGGCGCGACCACGACGGGCGGGGTGGCGGCAGGCGTGGCAATTGTCCTCGCCGGCTTCGCCATGGCGTTCGGAACCCGCCATATCGACGCGACGGAACACCACGACGGCCTCGTTCTGGCGATCGCCGTCGAATCGCTCGTCAAGCTGGTCGCCTTCCTGTGCGTCGGCGTTTTCGTCACATGGGGCATGTTCGAGGGAATCGGCGACCTCGCCCGGCGCGCGGTTGCGCAAGAGGACATTCGCGCCATGCTTTCCGAGCGGCCCGACGCCGCCGGCTGGCTCACCAACACGTTCCTCG
>JANYDZ010000033.1 GCA_025363375.1 Hyphomicrobiales bacterium | reverse complement strand
GGGCTGCCGGGCGCCGCCGCCGGCTGTCTTGGAGGAACGATCGTCGGCGTCGTCTTTGGTTTTGGCGTCGCAATCGCGCGGTTTGGACTTGCGCCGCCGTGGGGATTGCTGGCGCGCTTTGCTTTGGCGACGGGCGCCATGGGAATCGCCTTGTGGGTTGTTCCTTTTGCCAAAATCACGACAACTCCCGTCGCAACAATGGCGCTTGAGATCGCCGCCGGCGGCTTTGTTTACCTTGCGGCGCTCGGGGCGCTGCTTCCGGCGAAGGCGCGCGAAGGCGCGCGCAAACTGCTGACGCTGCGCTCCATCGCCTCCTGAGCCCTGCTTCTCAAAGCGCCGCCGCCTGTTTCAAACTGAAACAGAATCCGTTGGTCGCGGTATTGCAATCACTTTCGCGAGGCCAAAACCGGCGCTTGCGGGTGTTACAAAATGAGCGGCGAAGTTGATTCGGCGATTGCGCCCGTTGTGGCGATTGACGGACAAGCCATCCATATTGCGACGATGGGCGATCTTGTCGACAGGACCATGGCGCGGCTTGAAGACGGGCTGGGTTTCACTCTCTATACACTGAACCTCGACCATCTCGTGAAACGACGGATGGATGAAGCGTTCAGCGAGGTGTACGAGCGGGCGACTTTTGTCACGGCCGACGGCGCGCCGCTGGTCTGGATGGCGCGCCGTCAGGGCGTGTCGCTGGGACGCACCACCGGCGCGGATATGCTCGATCCCCTTTGCGCGGCCGCCGCGGACGCCGGCTTGCCGGTCGCGCTTTTCGGGTCGAGCATGAAATCGCTGCGGCGCGCCGCGATTGAATTGCAACGCCGCTATCCGCGCCTCGAAGTCGCGCATCTGGAATCGCCGCCACAAGGCTTTGACCCAAGGTCGGACGCGGCGCGGCAGGCCGGCGAGCGCATCGCTGATTCGGGCGCGCGGTTGTGTTTCATCGCGCTAGGCGCCCCCAAGCAGGAATTTTTCAGCGACGCGATGGCGCATGACCATCCGCACATAGGCTATCTTGGAATCGGCGCGGCGCTGGATTTCATTTCGGGCGAGCAAACGCGGGCCCCCTTGTTTCTTCAGAACCACGGCCTCGAATGGGCCTGGCGGCTTGCGCAAAATCCGATGCGTCTGGCTTCGCGTTATCTGCGTTGCGCGGCCGTGCTCGCCGATCTTGTCGTGCTCGAGCCGTTGCGGCGGCGCCTGATGGGCGCGACCCCCCCACGTTCTGTTCGGAGTTGACGCCAATGCAGAGCAAGCATCGCATTCTTCTCATGCATCCCATGGACCCGCGCGGCTCCAAGCTCGGCGGCATCGAGACCCACGTGCGGATGATCCTCGAGCGTCACCCCGCGGATTTTTCCATCCTCTTTGTCGGAGTCGACGAGTTCGGCGATTTGCCGAGGGGCAGGATCTCGCGTGTCGCGGCCGGCGACCGTGAAGTTGATTTTCTTCCCGTCGCGCATATCGATTCCACGCTGATCAATCTGCCGGGCCGCAAGCTTGCGCAATCGACGACCTTCAAATTCGCGCTTGGAGCGTTGCGGCATCTGCGCGCCATACGCGCGGCGCTGAAAGGTTCGTCGGCGTCGGCGGATCTGCAGCGGTTTGAATTCGCCGTATTGCCAAAACTGCTGGGGCTGAAGACCGTGCAGATGGTGCACGGCGAAGGCTCGAAAGAGCAGAAAATGGACAGTCTCATCAAGAAATTCTGGTTCGCGCACCGCGTGAACGAGTGGATCGCGCTGCGTCTCGCGGACAAAATCCAATGCGTCAACGCGAACATCATAGCGCGCTTCGACGCCGTCATGCCGTTTGCGGCGCGCAAGGCCGAGGTGATGACGGTCTCCGTCGACACGCGGAAGTTCGACGTAAAGCCATTTGACTGCGGGGATGGCGTGTTCCGCGTCGTCTTCGCCGGACGCCTCGACGCGTTCAAGGACCCGCCGTTGATGTTTCGCGTGCTCGCCGGCGTTCACGCCCGGCTTGGCGGCAAGTTCGAATTTCATTACGTCGGGACCACCGATCCCGCGCGTTACGAGGAGTTTGAGGCGATCCGGTCCTTCACGGCGCAGCGCGGTTTTCAACCCTCGGAGAAGGTCGCGGAGATCGTCGCGTCCTGCCACGCGGGCGTTCTGACCTCCTATTTCGAGGGCATGCCTTGCTATCTGCTTGAGACATTGTCGGTGGGGCGTCCGTTCTGCGCGATCCGTTTGCCGCAATACGATCCGCTTGTGGTCGAAGGCGTCAGCGGCAGCCTCGTTGAGCGCAGCGATCCCGAGGCATTGTGCATGGATGAGTTGATCGCGGCTTTCGTGCGTCTGTGGGACGATATTCGCGCCGGGCGCGTCGATCCCGCCCGCGTGCGCGAGAAGGTCGAGCCCTATTCGATCGAAGTGCAGATGTCGCGACTGTTCGCCCATCACCGCGCCTTGCAGGGCGCGGGCCGCAGCAATGGGCCGTCGCGCGTCGGCGGCGTTCAATCGGCGGCGCTGGAGCGGTAAGCCGGCGAACCGGCGCGGCGTTCCTTCGGGTATCGGCTATTCCGCCGCCAGAACCTGGCGGGCGGGGACCGATCCGATTTCGCAGGCGTGGACGATGCGATCGATCAGATCCTCATAGGCGTCGAGACCGCGATCAAGCGAATATTCGCGGGCGCGCGCGACGCGAAGCGAGGGGTCGCCGGGATTTTCCAGAGCCGCGTCCATCGCCCGGGCAAGCGCGTCTTCGTTGCGCGCGGGAACCAGCGCGCCGTGGCGTCCGCGATCGAGAATTTCCCGGGGTCCGTCGCAATCCGTCGCGACGACAGGCAAGCCGTTCGCCAGGGCCTCAACGACGACGAGGCCAAACGTTTCAAAGTCGGACGACAGCGCGAAACAAGAGGCCGCCGCGTAATATTTCCACGGCTCCGGGGTGTAGCCCGCCAATGTCACGCGGCCGGCGAGGCCGAGCCGGGCAATCTCGGCTTCGATCAAGGGACGTTCAGGTCCTTCGCCGAGAATGACGAGGCGCGCACCGCTGGATTTGACGCGCGCGAAGGCGCGCACCAGGAGCGGGAACTGCTTGTAGGAGACAAGGCGTCCGACGGAGACGATCACCGGGCCGCGCGCCAAGAGTTCGTCCGCCGTGCGCGCCGGCGGCAAGGGGCCGGGATCGACGGGATTGTATATCCGGAAGGTCTTGCCGGGTTCCGCGCCCCAGTTTTTCACGACATGTCTATGCAGGCCGTCCGAAACGCAGACTGTGGCCGCGCTGAGGCGCGTCAGAACAGCCGATGCCGCGTAGCTCATGAGACTGAGCGGTTGCGGCTCGCTTGAGGCATAGCCATGGTAGGAGAGGACCGCGCGGCCACGGCGACGCGCGAGCGTCGCGGCGATCACATGCTTGAGATTGGAGAGGCTGAGCGCCGACAGGCTCACATCCGGTTTTTGGCGATTGATCAGGTTGGCCAGCGCCAATGTCGCGGAGACGTGATTGGGGCCGAGCGTCACGCGACGCACCGCGGGGTCCACAAAACCGTGATTTTCCGCCGCGTCAAAATCGGTCGCCAGCGTCACCTTGTGGCCGCGGCGTGAAAGTCCGCTGGCAAGCAGCGCCCAGACGCGTTCGGCGCCGCCGCCGGTCATTGCGTGCGTGTAGAGCAAAATTTCGAGCGGTGGGCCCATGTTGTCATTCAGTTAGCGTCTGGCCGGCTAGAATACCGCACTGTCGGGCGCGGCGCATCGCCGCTCGTTGGGCTGGGTAAATAAAGTGTAAACAGAGCCTGTGGATGCGGATTGAACTTCAACTGGGCCGCGGCGCCGCGCGCCGGTGGCACACGACATTGCGGACAAAGTTGTGCGCCGACGGGCACGACGTTGGCGTCGCGTTGGTGGAGTGCGCCGTTGGCGCGCCCGTGGGGTTGGCGATGTTGCGCCTGTTCGAGGCGACCATCTACGGAAACGCGAGGGCCGGCGGGGGCGCTGGTCTCGAACAAGCGCCGCCACATTCGGCGTGCGAGGGCATGGTTGACCTTGTGATTGACCTGTCCGGGCGCGTGATCGCGGCGCAGCCTGCCCCCTGTCTGATGGCGAGCTGGGATGGATGTGTGGTGGAGGCCGGCGCGGTCGAGGCGCTGCTCGCGGGACGCTCGCCCGCGCTGGCGGTGGTTTTGCGCGCGCGCGGAGGCGGCGAGGGGCCTGTGCTCGCAAAGGGCGTGGCCGCGTTGCCGGAGCCTGATCTCTTCAGCGCCTCGTTCGACCGCGTCTGTAGCCGCATGGGCGATCTGATCCTGCAAGCGGTGCGGCGGTTTGCGCTTGGACCGGTCACCGGGCCGCAGGCGCGGCTGGAATCGGAACGCGGGGTGTCGGCATTGGCGCTCGCAGGGTTTGGCGCCGCGAACCTTGCCGCAAAACTCGCCGCCCGACTGACGCGTCTTGCCGGGCAAGGGCCGCAATGGCGCATTGGCTGGCGGCGCGCTTGGGATGATTTGAGCATCGACACGATGCGCTGGCCGAATGCCGGCTTCAACATCCTTGCGGACGATGGCCGAAGGTATTTCGCCGATCCGTTCGTGTTCCAGCACGAAGGCGTGACGCACGTCCTGTGCGAAGAGGTGCCCTTTGCGACGGGCAAGGGAATTTTGTCGGCGTTCACGATTTCCCA
>JANYDZ010000024.1 GCA_025363375.1 Hyphomicrobiales bacterium | reverse complement strand
GACGGAGGCTGGATTCACTCCGTTTGTCGCCAAAAGCTGTTCAGTGGAGCCGCCAGCGCGCCCCGGAGCGGCAACGGACGGGATTTCAGACCGCCGCCCGGCAATCCGCGCCGAAACCGGCGGAAAGCAGTCATTCCCGCGACGGCGACACGTTTTCACACGGTCTGTAAGATATTTGAAACAAGCGGCGTCCGTTGATCCTATTGCCCTTTTCTGTTTCATAAATCTGTTGCATAATGGCGGGCATGATTTACGGCTATGCCCGCGTCTCAACCGACGCCCAGGACCTCACCAGCCAGCTCGCCCAATTGAAGGCGGTCGGATGCGAGCGCGTGTTCCGGGAGAAGATCAGCGGCGCGACCGCCGACCGACCGCAGCTCCGCAAATTATTGGCCGCCGTCACTCACGGCGACGTGGTGATTATCCCCGCAGTTGATCGCCTGTCACGCGACACGACTGACCTGCTCGTTATCGCGCGCGATCTTCAGAAGGCGGGAGCGGGCTTGCGTTCGATTGCCGAGCCGGTTGTGGACACCACGTCGGACTTCGCCGAGCTTGTGCTTGCGATGCTTGGAGTCGCCGCCAAGCTGGAGCGCCGCCGCATCAAGGAACGCACGGAGCGCGGGCGCGCCGACGCGAAGGCCAAGGGCGTGAAATTCGGGCGCAAGCCAAAGCTCACGGGGCACCAGCAGCGCGAGGCGGTTAAGCGGCGGGACAAGGACGGCGAAACGTTGCGCTCGATAGGTCGCAGCTACAATGTCAGCGCGGCGACGATTTCGAGGTTGTCGCCGTGATAATTCAGGACGCATTCCCGGCTTCGTCGAATAGTTCGCCACCTGACGAGCCAAGTGAAGCCAGAGCCCATAACCCGTCAGAGATCATGACCAACTACACGCCATATCAGAGCCAGTATTTTGCCCACCGCATTACGCTTGAGGGTGTAAGCGACGATGCTTTTGCCAAATCGCTTTCGACGGCTCGCGTCGAAATGAACCCCCATCAGGTTGATGCGGCGCTGTTCGCTTTGCAGCCACCAATTCCGCGCGGCGCGATCCTTGCGGATGAAGTTGGGCTTGGCAAAACCATCGAGGCGAGCCTCGTCATTGCGCAGCGATGGGCGGAGCGAAAACGTCGAATTCTTCTGATTGTCCCGGCTTCGCTGCGCAAACAATGGACGCAGGAGCTTTTTGAGAAATTTGGTCTTAAGTCAGTCATTCTTGAAGCCAAGAGCTACAAGGAGGCGATCAAAAGGGGCGAGCGGCGCCCTTTCGAGGTCACGGATAAAATTGTCGTCACGTCTTATGAGTTCGGAGCCGTGAAGGCCGATGACCTCGCCAAAACGAACTGGGATTTGGTCGTCTTCGACGAAGCGCATCGATTGCGGAACGTCTTTCGTAAAGGAAGCTCCAAACGCGCCAAGGCGCTTCGCGATGCGCTCAAAGACCGTTTCAAGTTGCTTCTCACGGCAACGCCGCTGCAAAATTCCCTTATGGAGCTTTATGGGCTTGTCTCCATTGTCGATGAACGGCTTTTTGGAGACGAAACGAGTTTCAAGTCGAACTATGGCGGCGCGCGCCCCAATTCAGCCAGCCTGCTAATGTTGCGCGACCGATTGAAGCCGGTCTGCCGCCGTACACTTCGCAAGGACGTGCAGGAAGCCGGGCATATCAATTATACAAAGCGTATTCCCGCCACGTTCAAATTCGAGCCGCACGCCAAGGAGGTGACGCTTTACGAATCGTTGTCGGAATTCCTTCGGCGCAAGGACAGCATCGCGTTTGGTTCCAAGCCAAATCAGCTCGTCACCCTTGTCATCCGCAAGATTTTGGGATCATCGACGTTTGCGGTTGCGGACACATTGGTGTCGATCATTGAACGGCTAAAGGCGTTGGCGCCGGTGCAGGTCGATGACCTCTCGGACATCGATACGATCGATGAGCTGGTAGAGGAATGGTCCGCCGACGATGGCGATGACGGGTCCGACGGTGCGCCCGACGACGGGATCAACGTTGCCAAACTCAAAGCGGAAATTGAGGAGTTGGAAGGATACCTGGCGTTGGCGCGCAGCATCCCGGCCAATGCCAAAGGCGGCGAACTTGTGCGCGTCCTGCCTGCCATGCTCGATCGGATCGAGGCCGAGCTAGGCGGCAGGCGCAAGGCGGTCATCTTTACCGAATCCGTTCGCACCCAGCGCTATCTCTCGGAACTTCTCAGCCTGAACGGCTTTGCCGGGCAGATCGCTCTCATGAACGGGACGAATAAGGACCCGGAAAGTCAGGCGATTTACGGAGGCTGGTTTGCTCGCCACAAGGGCAGCGACGTTATTTCCGGCTCCAGGACGGCGGATATGAAGGCGGCGATCGTTGAGGCGTTCCGCGACAGCAAGACAATCTTGATCGCCACGGAATCCGGCGCCGAGGGCATCAATCTTCAGTTTTGCTCGCTCGTCGTGAATTTCGATTTGCCCTGGAATCCCCAGCGGGTCGAGCAGCGCATTGGCCGTTGTCACCGCTACGGGCAGAAAATCGACGTGCTTGTCGTCAATTTGCTCAACCTCAAGAACCGCGCCGAAGAGCGCGTATTCGAGCTTCTCGAAAGCAAGTTCAAATTGTTCGACGGCGTATTCGGCGCGAGCGACGAGGTTCTGGGCGCCATCGAGAGCGGGACGGATTTCGCCAAGCGTGTCTTTGAAATTCATCAAGGCGCCCGATCAAATACCGAGATCGACGCCCAGTTCGATCAACTCACCCTCGACCTGAGCGATACGATCAAGGCCGAAACCATTGAAGCCAGAAGCAAGCTCATGGGCTTCTTCGATCAAGACGTTGTCCGGGTGCTCAAGAACCGCAAGGACGTGATCGCCCGTGTCCTGGACGAGTTCGAGGAGCGCTTGATCACTGTCGCGCGCGCCGAATTGCCGGAGGTGAATTTCACGAAACACACCGATGGAAGTCCGCGCTTCGATCATGGCGGCGAGACCTGGACGACCGGGTGGCCGCTAGCGGACGAAATGGGCTGGAAGTTTTTCAGGCTTGCCGACGACAGCCTGGCTCGGGAGCTTGTTGACCGTTCCAAGGCGCGCACCCTTCCCCTGGCCGCGCTGCGTTTCAATTATAGCGACTATCAAAACGGGCAGCTTGCCGACGTGAGCCAAATGATCGGGCAGGCCGGATGGCTCCGTGTCTCAAAGCTGGCCATCAAGACGGCGGAGCGGATTGTCGAGCATATGCTGATCAGCGGCCAAACCGACGCGGGCGGCTCTTTGGACGAGAAAACCATTGATCGCCTCTTCCTTGTGCCCGCCAAAGCGACGACCGAGCTTGGGTTGACGCCACCCGAAGCCAATTTATCGACGTTGGAGACGGCGGCGCGCAAGGCCCGGCTTCAAGAGGCCGAGGACGCCAGCGCGGCCTTTTTATTGGCGGAGACCGACAAGCTCGACGCCTATGCCGATGACCTCGAAAAGGCGGCGGATGCGGAGATCAAGGCAACCGAGGACGAGATCAGGGCGCGAAAGAGGGCCGTTCGGAGCAATACCGCCTTGAACGTCAACGAAAAAGTAGAGGAACAGCGGTCGATCAAAAAGCTGGAGGCGCGGCGCGACGAATTGCAGTTGGCGAAGTTTGAACGCAAGAAGGCCATCAGGCGGGAAGTTGAAGACATCCTTGATTCGGTGCAGGCGAGCCTGAAGCTTGCCCCAACCCTCGAACACATTTTCACCGTGCGGTGGGAGCTTGTCGGCTAAGGCCAATTCTATTTCGTATGACAATTGTGTCATGATGCTTTGAGATCGACCGGAGCCAGGGAGGGCTTTCAGGCAATGAGCGCGCCCGTCAGCGGAATTCAACCAAGTTTGCTGCGCTGGGCGCGCCAGAGCGCAAACATGCCGGTTTCCGACGTGGCTTCGAGGCTTAATCGCACGGTGGCGGAGATCGAGGCTTGGGAGGCAGGCGAGTCCGCCCCTTCCTATCCGCAATTGGAGAAGCTCGCTTACGAACTCTACAAGCGCCCGCTGGCGACTTTCTTCCTGCCAGCGCCGCCCGATGAGCCCAGCACGAGGGCCGAATTCCGGTCGCTGCCGGATGAGGACCTGGCGACGCTCAATCGTGATACGCTCTTTCTCATTCGCAAGGCCCGCGCCTTTCAGTTCGCCTTGCAGGAACTTTTCGGCGAGCGGTCGCCGGCGGAACGCCCGATCTGGCGCAGCGTTCAGCTTGCCGTTTCGCAGCCGGTCGCCCGGCAAGCCGGGCAGATTCGCGAAGCCCTCGGCATTTCCATCGACCAGCAGCGCGCCTGGCCGGACGACGACACGGCCCTCAAACAATGGCGTCGGGCGATTGAGGCACGCGGCGTCTTTGTCTTCAAGCACACGTTCAAGCAGCGGGAGATTTCCGGGTTCTGTCTCGCAAACGCCGAATTCCCCGTCATCATGGTCAACAACAGCACGACCAAGACGCGGCAGATTTTCTCCCTTCTGCATGAACTCGCGCATGTCCTTTTTATGCGAAACGGCATCAGCGCGTTTGACGAAACGCGCATCGAAGGCTTGCCGCTTCAGGATAGGGCGATTGAGCGGTTCTGCAACGCCATCGCCGCCGAAGTGCTCGTGCCGATGGCGGATATTCGGGCGCAGATTGGCGCGCTGGCGGGCAAACTGGAAAATGCGGGCGAGGATCAATTCGCCGCCCTCGCCAGGCGCTATCACGTCAGCCGCGCCGTTGTGTTGCGGCGAATGTTGGACGACGGACGTGTCAGTTCGGCTTTCTATCGAACGAAGGCGGCGGAGTGGGACGCGCAGAAGGAAAACGGCGGCAGTGGGGGCAACTACCATGCAACGCAAAATGCCTATTTGAGCGAACGCTTCGTAAAAGAGGTTTTCGCCCGTTACGCGCGCCGCCAGATCAGCCGCGATGAAGTCGCCGACTTTATCGATATCAAGCCGAAGAACGTCGAGAAGCTGCAAGACCTCGTGCTGCGGGGCGCCGCCGCATGATCTATGTTTTCGACACAAATTCGTTAAGCGAATTGAACGCCTATTACCCCGATATTTTCAAAGCCCTTTGGGCGCGGCTCGACGCGCTTGTCGTGGCGCAAGAGGTCATCTCAACGCGCGAGGTGCGCACGGAGCTTGAGGCGAGCGGCCTCGCGCATGTGCTGAAATGGGCCACCCCGGTCGCCGACCCGTTTGTCATCGCTTGCGCTCGCGTGAATAGCGGCACGGTTGTCAGCCAGGAGAAGTTCAAGCCGAACGCTGCGAAGATTCCAAACGTCTGCGCGCATTTCGCTATTCCGTGCATGGACCTTGAAGGGTTTATGCGCGCGCAGAATTGGAGCTTCTGATCGATGGCCAGGAATTCACGATTGGAGCTGACCTGGATTGGCAAGGATGAACGGCCCCGCCTTGAGCCGCGCATTCTGATCGAGGAGCCGGAGAAGAGCCACCATGCGGCCACGCGGCGCGACAGCGACATTTTCGACAACATGCTGATTCACGGCGATAATTTGCTGGCGTTGAAGGCGCTTGAAAGTGAGTATGTGGGGAACGTGAAAT
>JANYDZ010000021.1 GCA_025363375.1 Hyphomicrobiales bacterium | reverse complement strand
CGATGTCGTAATTGTCCAGGACGGCGCCGGGGATTTCCATCGTGCCGACCTGTTTGATTTGCGCCTGGGCGCTGGCGGCGCCTGAGAGCGTGAAGAGAACGGCGGCGCCGCTCATGAGACAGGATTTCATTGGCATGCTGGGCTCCTCCGCCGGAATGGCTGGTTTTTATGGGGGTAGACGCCGACGCGGCATCCCGCCGCGACGCTGACCCTTCAAACGCACTGTGCGGGCGCGGAGTCAACCGATGTTGACAACGCGATGTTGGCAACGCAGTTCTGGCGCGTTCGCGGCTAGGCTTCGTTGCGCTCGCGCTGGTTTGGTTTGACCGACATGCAATTCGCGTAAGCCTCCTCGAACCAGACGATCCGCTCTTCCAATCGCCCTGTTATGGGCCGTCCGCCGCCCTGGTTGGCGATGGTCTGGAGGCGCTCGCAGACGTCGTGATCCTCTTGCAGGACTTTGCCCGCGTAATGCCGGACAACCCATGGACGAAAGGCCTTTGTCAATGGCGCGATCCATCGCTCGCGCGGGGCATGGTTGGCTGGAAACGGCGCGGGATAAATCCAGGCGCGCATCGTCGAACGGTCAGGCGCCTCCGGCACATATTGCAACACCATGATGTGCCAATATTGCCCGTCCGATTGAAAATGGGAGACCGCGAGATTGGGAAAAATATGAAACACGCGATAATTGGCGGATGTCCAGGCGCCGGCGCGGCAGGCGGAGGCCATTTTGGTCAACGCGTCGGGATCGGAATTGGTGAAATAGGCGCTGTGCGGACCGAAACGAAAATAGCCGATGTTGTCGCGCTTCAAGTAGCCGATTTTTCCGAAAGTTTTCGGATGCACCGCAACGGTGTGATAGTCCTCAAGACTGATTTGATAACAGAGTTTCCAGTTGGCGCGCACAGCGCGCGTCAGATAATGCGGCGCAACCGGCGCCCGCGACATGGCTGCAAGGATGGGAAAGCTGTCGCCGATGAACGTTTCCAGACTTTCGTCCGCATGCTCCGTTGGGAACCGTCCGAAGATGAACGCCCCGCAGGTCGCAATTTCAACGGCGTTGAGTTTGGCTCCCAGCTCGCGCGGGCTCCGCCCGAACAGCTCCTCGCACATGGGGATTCCAAGAGCCCTGCCATCCTTGTCGTACCGCCAGTGATGGAACCCGCAGACGACGGGGCCTTTGCCCTTGTCGGCGGTGCGCAAGGGGTGGAAACGGTGGACGCAGAGATTTTCAAACCCTTTCAATTCGGTTCCAAACCGCTGCACGAAGATTGAGCGCGTGGCCAGACTCGTTCGAAACCAGTCGCCGTCGTTGGCGATATCCCCGGCCAGACCCAGAAAAGTCCACACATGCGCCAGCTGGTCCTGCTCCCGGCGGAACGCTTGCTGGTCCACCAGGGCATTTGCCTGGTCGGGGGGCATGCCGACTTTGGCGCTAACTGAGGTCATGACGCTCGCGGGGGTTGGCAATCAACGCAATTGTGGGGATGATCCATATAGCATGGTTCCGCCGTGCGGATCGTGGTCGGCGCGCGGCTCAATCGGGGCGAGGGGCGGCATTCCCGGGCTTTGGCGCCAGCGGCTGCGTCGATGTTCCCGCATCCCGCCCGGCTACTGCGATCCCTCGAGCCCCAGCTTCTTCACCAGTGCGCCCCATTTGGCGCGTTCCGCCCTGAGATAGGCGCGCTGATCGTCAATGGACGGCGTGTCGAAGGGGATCAGTCCGAGTTCGGCGATCTTCGCCTTCATCTCGGCGTCCGCCATGATCTCTTTCATCGCGGCATGCAGCTTGTCGACGATCGGCCTGGGAGTGCCTGACGGCGCCAGCAGCATGTGCCAGGACACGGCTTCGAAATCGGGCGTGCCCGAGACCTCGGCGAAGGGCGGCGTATCCGGCAGCACCGGCAGCCGCGTCTTCGAAGACACGGCGAGCGCCCGCAATTTGCCGTCCTTGATCAGCGGGAAGGAGCCGCCGACCTCGACAAAGCCGAAGTTCACATGCCCCGCGACAATGTCGAGGATCGACTGCGGCGTGTTGCGATAGGGCACATGCGTGGCTTCAACGGAAAAAATGCTGTTCATATATTCCGTGGCCAGATGCTGCATGTTGCCGGCGCCCGGCGTCACATAGGTGAGCGGAACCTTGCTTTCCTTCATCAGCTTGATGAGTTCGGGCACATTTTTGGGCGACAGCGCGGGATCGATGGCGAGCACG
>JANYDZ010000710.1 GCA_025363375.1 Hyphomicrobiales bacterium | reverse complement strand
CGGCACGGCGCATCTTTTTACAGTGATGTCGCCCGGCCCCAACCAGGCGCTTGTGCTGGCGACCGGCGCAAAATCGCGCGCGGCGGGCCTGCTCGTGGCGTTTGGCGCGTGGCCGGCGGGCGCATTGTGGGCCGCGCTCGGTCTCGCCGGCATGGGCGAAGTCATCCGCAACGCGCCCTGGCTTGAGCTGACGATCCGCGTTCTTTGCGGGCTCTATTTGCTCTATCTCGGCGCGCGCATGGTGCGCGCCTCTTTCGCCGACCACGCGCTCGGGCGCGTCAAACCGATTGAGACCGCGCGGTGGCGTCTGGTGCTCATGGGCTTTCTGTCCAACCTCGGCAATCCCAAAGCCATCGCGTGGTACGCGAGCATTTTCACGGCCGCGGGCGCTTACGATCTGGCGTGGCAATGGCAGCTTGTCGCCATCTTCGGCATGCCCGCCATTGGCTTTTCGTGGAATTCCCTGTTGGTCTTCGTTGTTTCCAGCGGTCCGGTCAACGCGCTCTACAACCGCGCCGTGCGCTGGATTGACCGCGTCTCCGGCGGTATTCTTCTCGTGTTCGGGCTCAAACTTCTGGCGGCCAAATGAGCGCGCAGCCCACCTCGCGGAATTTCAAGCGCAACGCCCATGCAGCGCTGGCCGATGGGCAGTTGCAAAAGGCTCTTGGCCATGTGCGCGTCAACTTTATCGAGCGCCGCGCGACGGCGGCCGGAAAGTTGCCGGAATTCGAAGCTTTGCGCGACAGCGCGCGCGACATAAAAGACCATGTGCTGGCGCATCTCGATCTCTATCTGGAGATCTACGAGAAAAATGTCGCCGCCTCCGGCGGCAAGGTGCATTTCGCGCGCACCGCGCAGGAGGCCTGCGCCACGATTGTCGATATCTGCAAGGCGGCAGGCGCGCGCACGGTCGCCAAGGGCAAGTCCATGGTGTCGGAGGAAATCGGCCTGAACGCGGCGATCGAAGCGGCGGGCATGATTCCGGTCGAAACCGATCTCGGCGAATACATCATCCAGCTGCGCGGCGAGGCGCCCTCGCATATCATCGCCCCGGCCGTGCATCTCAATCAGGATCAGGTGGAGGCGGATTTTCGCCGCGTCCACACGCATCTTCCCGAAGAGCGCGATCTAACCGCGCCCGAGACCCTGCTCGCCGAAGCGCGCGGCGTGTTGCGCGAAAAATTTCTGGCCGCGGACGTTGGCGTCACCGGCGCGAATTTTCTTGTGGCTGAAACGGGCACGTCGATCATCGTCACCAACGAGGGCAACGGCGATCTCACGCAGACGCTGCCGCGCGTGCATGTCGTCATCGCCTCCATCGAGAAGCTGGTGCCGACGCTGGAGGACGCTTCGCAAATTCTACGCGTGCTGGCGCGTTCCGCCACGGGTCAGGACATGAGCGTCTACACGACGCTCTCGACCGGGCCCCGCCGCGACGGCGATCCCGACGGCCCCAGGGCCTATCATGTCGTGCTTGTCGACAATGGACGCAGCGCCATGCTGGGCACGGAATTCGAGGACATGCTGCGTTGCATCCGCTGCGGCGCCTGCATGAACCATTGCCCCGTCTATCACGCGGTGGGCGGCCATGCCTATGGCTGGGTCTATCCAGGCCCCATGGGCGCGGTGCTGACGCCATCGCTCATCGGCGTGGACAAGGGCGGGCATCTGCCGAACGCCTCCACCTTCTGCGGGCGCTGCGAAAGCGTCTGCCCGGTGCGCATTCCCCTGCCAAAGATGATGCGTCACTGGCGCGAACGCGAGTTCGAGCGCCATCTGACGCCGGCGAGCGCGCGCTATGGGCTCCGCCTGTGGGCGTTTTTCGCCAAACGCCCGGCGCTTTATAAATGGGCGACGAGCGTCGCGATGGGGACGCTGGGGCTGTTTGGCCGCTCGCGTGGAAAATTCAAAACGCTGCCGTTCGCAGGGGGGTGGACCGATTACCGCGACATGCCCGCGCCGCAGGGCAAGACTTTTCAAAACCAGTGGAAGGCGAAAGGAGGGCGCGTGAGATGAACGCCGAAGCCTCTAAAAGCGCCTGTAAAAACGGCTTTCGAAAGGACGATGGAAGGCGTAAAATGCGCCTGTCCGCAAGTTGAAAGCGCGCGCCGTGCCCAGCGATACGCTCTACAAGTCCGATTTCATTTTGAGCGGGAACGCCGATTGACCTTCGCCCGCGACGACATTCTTTCCAACATTCGCCGCTCCCTCGGCGTCACCGGACGCGAAGCGCCGCGCCACGCCGCCGTGCAACAGCGCATCGCGCTCGCGGAAAAAGGGGTCGTTCCCATGCGCGCCCAGCACCTCGATCCGCAGGGCCGGGTGGCGCTGTTTTGCGCGCAGGCGCAAAGCGTGCAGGCGACGACCGCCGAAGTTACAAAGGAAAACGTCCCCGCCGAGGTGGCGCGCTATCTGCGCGACAACAACCTCCCCGCGAGCGTCCGCATGGGCGCGGACGCGCGGCTTGCGTCGCTCAACTGGAGCGCAACCGCGCTCGCCATCACCCATGGCGCCTCCGAGGGCGACGATCTGAACGCCGTCAGCCACGCCTTCGGCGGCGTCGCGGAGACCGGCACGCTGGCGATGACGTCCGGACCGGACAATCCCACGACGCTGAATTTTTTGGCCGACAATCACATTGTCGTGTTGCGCGCCGACGACATCGTCGGCGACTACGAAAGCATCTGGGCGCGCCTGCGCGAGGTCCATGGAAAGGGCCTGATGCCGCGCGTGGTGAACATGATCACCGGCCCCTCTCGCTCGGCCGACATCGAGCAGAAAATGCTGCTGGGCGCCCATGGGCCCAGAAGGCTGCATATTGTGGTGTCGCAGGGGTAACGGCGGCGCGTCCCGACCAGACCGCCCGGGGCCGCCTCTTGCCAACCCCGCCCGCAATCGCCAAAACACCGCCGACACAGGGAACTTGCTCAATGACCGAAGAACCCGCGGGCGGGCGCATCTTTTTCTCCAATGTCCGGCGCAGCCTCGAAGAGGAAGACGAGATCCGCCTGGTCAGCGTGGGCGTCGATATCGGCTCATCGACCTCGCATCTGGTTTTTTCACGCCTGGTGCTGGAACGGCTCGACAACCGATACATCGTTTCCTCACGCGAGATTGTCCACGAATCCGACGTGTTGTTGACGCCCTACGCCGACGACATGACGATTGACGCGGTCATACTCGGCAAATTCATCGAGCGGCAATACGAGATCGCGCTGCTGGACCCAGCCGCCATCGATACGGGGGCGCTGATCCTGACCGGCGTCGCGGTGCGCCGCTCCAACGCGCGCGCCATCGGCGAATTGTTCGCGGCGCAAGCGGGCAAGTTCGTGTCGGTCTCCGCCGGCGACGGACTGGAGACCACGCTCGCGGCATTTGGATCGGGCGCGGCCGCGCGCTCCATCCGCGAGGCAAACCGGGTCATGAACGTCGATATCGGCGGCGGCACGTCGAAGATCGCCGTTTGCGAACAGGGCGAAGTCGTGGATATGACCGCGGTCGATGTCGGCGCGCGCGTCGTTGCGTATATCTTTAAAGGTTTCGGTATCTGGATCTAGTAAGGAGAGGGAGTTGGTGGAAAATACTTCATCTTTGACGTTT
>JANYDZ010000708.1 GCA_025363375.1 Hyphomicrobiales bacterium | reverse complement strand
GCCTGTCCGGCGCCGCGCTCGCCGCCGCGCTTCTCATGTCCCCCGCCTTCGCGCAGCAGCCCGCCCCCGCCGCGCCGCCGCGCCTCGCCCCGCCGCCGCCGGCCGCCGGTCTGCCGCAACTCGCGCCCCCCACGCCCGCGGGCACGATTCCCATTCCGCAGGCGACGCCGGCCCATCTGGCCGCGGCCCGCGACATCGTCATCCGCTCCGGCATGAGCCGCAACTTCGACGCGGCGATTCCCAATCTCACGCGTCAATTGAACGCCAACGTGACGCGCACGCGGCCGGAACTCGTCAAGGACATGAAGGAAACCATCGACAAGCTTCAGCCCGAATTCGCCAAGCTGACCGAAGATATGATCATGAACGCGACGCGCGTCTACACCGCGCTGCTGAATGAACAGGAATGCAAGGACGTGGCGAACTTCTTCAAGTCGCCGCTTGGAACCAAATTCATCAATATGCAGCCGTTGATCTTCGATAATCTCTCCGATGTGATGGAGCCCTGGAACCGGCACGTCGCGCAGGTCATGTTCGAAATGGCGCGCGACGAGATGAAGAAAAAAGGCCACCAGATCTAGGCGCCCGCGAGAGGCCACGCCGTGAGCGATTTTGACGTGGATCTGTTCGTAATCGGCGCGGGCTCGGGCGGCGTGCGCGCCGCGCGCATCGCCGCGGCCCATGGCGCAAGCGTCATGGTCGCGGAAGAATTCCGCATCGGCGGCACCTGCGTTATTCGCGGCTGCGTGCCAAAAAAGCTGTATGTCTACGCCAGCCGATTTGCCGACGATTTTGCCGACGCGGCGGGTTTCGGCTGGACGCTTCCGGCCAGACCCGCATTCGACTGGCGCAAGCTGGTCGACGCCAAGGAAAAGGAAATTACGCGGCTGTCGGGCCTCTACCGGCAAAATCTCGAACGCAACAAGGTCGAGATTGTCGAAAGCCGCGCCGAAGTGATCGGCCCCAACCGGGTGCGCCTGTTGAACGACGGCCGCGAAATCACCGCGAAGTATATTCTCGTGGCGACCGGCGGCGCGCCGGCGCTTGAGCCTTCGATCCCGGGTCTCGAACACGCTGTTTCCTCCAACGAGGTCTTCGATCTCACGGCGTTCCCGCAACGCCTGCTCGTCGTCGGCGGGGGTTATATCGCGGTGGAATTCGCCAGCGTTTTCGCGCGGCTGGGATGCAAGGTCACGCAAGCCATGCGCGCCGACAACGTGTTGCGCGGCTTCGACGGCGACATGCGCGCCGGCGTGCGCGACGCGCTGAGGCACGCGGGCGTCGATTTCAGGTTTGGCGTGTTGCCGACGAAGATCGAGAAGACCGCGGAAGGGTTGAAGGCCGCGCTTTCGGACGGCGCCGACATCGTCGTCGATCAAGTTCTTGTCGCGACGGGGCGCCGCCCGCACACGCGCGGCCTCGGACTTGAAAACGCCGGCGTTGAAATGGACGCGGTTGGCGCGGTGAAAGTCGACGGCTATTCGCGCACCAACGCGCCCTCCGTTTACGCCGTCGGCGATGTGACAAACCGCGTCAATCTCACCCCGGTCGCCATCCGCGAAGGCCACGCTTTCGCCGACACCGTTTTTGGCGGCAGGGACATTCGCGTCGATCACGCGAATGTGGCTTCCGCCGTCTTCACGACGCCGGAGCTTGGCACGGTGGGCCTCGGCGAGGAGGACGCGCGCGCGCAATACGACGTTGTCGACATCTACAGCGCGGGGTTCCGCCCTATGAAGGCGACGCTGTCGGGCAGCGCCGAGCGCGTCGCCATGAAGATCGTCGTCGACGGCAAGACCGACAAGGTGCTTGGCGTGCATATTCTCGGGCACGAAGCCGGCGAGATGGCGCAACTGCTCGGCATCGCCGTCAAAATGGGCGCGACGAAGGCCGATTTCGACGCGACCATGGCGGTGCATCCAACGGCGGCGGAAGAGCTTGTGACGATGCGCACGCGCAGCGCGCGGCATGAACGATAGACCGCGCGACAGGCGGCTTGCCGCGCGCTCCACGCTTGACTAGGCTCGGGCGAAATTCTCCCCGCCCGAGGCCGTCCCGTGAAAATCACCCGCATTGACGCGACGCACATCAGCATCAAACTGCCGCGCGATTTTTCCGGCTCCATCTATTCCGTGCCGGAAAAGAACGCGGTCATCACGCGCATCTACACGGACCACGGACCCGTCGGCGAAGCGATCAACGGCGAGGGTTCGCGCGCCATCATGGCGGCGACGCACGATGTTCTCGTGAAGGAGCTGATCCCGTTGCTGATCGGCGAGGACGCCTCCAACATCGAAGCCGTCTGGCAAAAAATGTGGAAGCTCACGCACACGTCCAACCGCGACCGGCGCCCGGAAGTGCGCGCCATCGCGTGCGTCGACAGCGCGCTGTGGGACATGAAGGGCAAGCTCGCGAACATGCCGCTCTACAAGCTCTGGGGCGGCGCGCGCGACGTCATCCCGATCATCGCGATCGGCGGGCAATATCATCCCGATTACAAACCCGCCGACTACGGACGCGAAATGGAATTCTACCGCGGCATTGGACTCGCCGGATGCAAATTCAAGGTCGGCGGCAAGTCGCCGGAAGCCGACGCGGAACGCACGCGCGCGGCGATCAAAGGCGGCGGCGAGGGCTTCGTGCTCTGCGTCGACGCCAACCGCGGCTGGCCGCTGAAAACCGCGCTCGATTACGCGAAGCTCGTGCGCGACCTGCCTTTGCGCTGGTTCGAGGAACCCTGTCACTGGGACGACGACAAGCGCGACATGGCGCGGATGCGCACGCTCTGCGGGCTGCCCATCGCCGCGGGCCAGTCGGAATCCACCGTGCAAGGATGTCGCGACATGATCCGCGAGGGCGCGATCGACATTTGCAATCTCGACGCGTCATGGGGCGGCGGACCCACGGTCTGGTTGCGCGTCGCGAAAATGGCGCAGGCATTCGGGCTGGAGATGGCGCACCATGGCGAGCCCGTCGTCGGCTCGCACCTCATCGCCGCCGTGTCGAACGGCACCTATATGGAAACCCATCATCCCGACCGCGATCCCGTGTTCCATCGGATGATCACGGGACGCGGCAGAATCGCGGACGGGCATTACACCATGCCCACGGGCCCTGGCTGGGGCGTCGATCTCGACGATCAGATGATTGAAAAGCACAGGGTGCGTTGAGGTCCATGACAATCGACCGCCGCCATTTCATCGCGGGCGCCGCTTGCCTCGCGGCGTCGCGCGCGTGGGCGCAATCACAGGGCTGGGCCGCCCTCGAGCGCGCGGCGAAGCAAGAAGGCGTCGTCGCCGTTTACAACACCGGCGTCGGTCTGCACCGCGATATCGCCGCGGCCTTCACCGCGCGATACGGAATCAATGTCGATTTCCTCGACATGCGCGCCTCCGAATTGCGCGAGCGCGTGCGCATCGAACAATCGTCCGGCCGCTATCTCGCCGATCTCTGTCTGAACGGCTCCACGGGCGCCGTCATCATGGACCGCGCCGGTCACTTCGAGCCGCATGGCGGACTGCCCAACGAGGCCAATGCGCTGCCGGGCATGGAGGGCAATGGGACGCGGATATCGATTTTCGTCAATAT
>JANYDZ010000695.1 GCA_025363375.1 Hyphomicrobiales bacterium | reverse complement strand
GCTTCGCGCGCGGCCTTCCAATTCCAGGCGAAGAGTTCGTGGAGCTGACTGTTCTTCGTGGCGCCAGAGACAATGCGTTCCACGACATCGGTCAGCCATGTCTCGGGATCGATTTCGTTGAGCTTGGCCGTGTTAAGAAGGGACGAAAGGATCGCCCACGTTTCGCCGCCGCCGGCGTCGCCACAGAACAGGCTATTTTTTTTTCCGATTGCAATCGGCCGGATCGACCGCTCGACAATATTGGTGTCCGGCTCCAGCCGCCCGTCCTCAAGGAAGAGCGTGAGGCCCGCCCAATGACCGAGCGCGTAATCGATCGTCTCGCGTAGCGGAGAGATTCTCGATATGCCGCCCTTCACTGCGATTAACCGCGCGTGCAAGGCCGTCATGATCGGCTTTGTCTCCACCTGTCGGACAGCGCGGCGATTGTCGGCGTTGGTACCACGAACGCGCTTCTCGATGGCGTAGACCTCGGCCAGGCGTTCAATTACCTCGCGAGCGAAGGGCGATTGCGTCGATTTGTGGATGGCGACAAATTTGCGCCGCGCGTGGGCGAGGCAAAACGCCAGACGGATTTTGCCGTTGGTCCCCTTCGCTCCGGCCAGCGATTTGTACGCCGCGTAGCCATCGACTTGCAGAACGCCCGAGAAGTCGTGGAGCTGTTCGGCAATCTCTTTTTTGCCGCGTCCCTCCGCGAACACGTAAACGACCGCCGGCGGCGCGGGGCCTTTCCAGGCGCGATCGTCCGTCGCGTGAGTCCAGAACTGGCAAGTCTTCGTCTGTTTGCGCCCTGGCTCGATGACCGGCATGGGCGTCTCGTCGCAAAACAGGCGCGGATACGTGTGCATGTGCCGGAGTTGCAGGACGTAAAGCCCCTTCAGCATCCAGGCCAGCTGCTTCATCCAGCGCGCCAGCGTCGAGCGATCGAGATCGACGCCGAGACCGGCGAGGATTTGCATTTGCCGGTAGAGGGTCGATTGCCAGGCGTATTTGGCGACGGCGATGTGGCAGACGAGCGCCGTCGTCACCATGCCGCCTTCGATCAATCGCGCCGGCGCTTTCGCCTGAATGACCTTTTCCTCGCAATCGCGACACGCGTATTTGGGGCGGATCGTGCGCAACACCCGGATCACCGCCGGAGCCCGGTCGAGCGCCTCGCTCACTTCCTCGCCGATGCGATGCAGCTTGCCGGCGCAACACGGACAGATCGTCGTCTCCGGTTCGATCGTGACCTCGTGGCGTGGGAGGTTCGCGGGCAAGGCGCCGATGTTGCGTTTCGATTTGGCGCGTGAACGCCGCCCGTTCTCATTTGTCGCCGCGCGCGCCGCGTCATCGTTGGCGGGGGGCGCGGCATCGGCGCCCTCTTCCAGATCGAGGGCGAGTTGCTCGGCCAGAATGACCGAAAAGCGCTCCGAACGCGCTCCGAAGATCAGCCCCTTCAAATTGGCGATCGTCGCCCGCAGCGACTCGTTTTCGGCGTCCAGCCCGAGCGCCAGTTCCACCAGCAGGGCGGGATCGGATGGGAGATTTTCGGGGCGAAGCGCCATGAGGAAAGGTAGCTCAAATCGCACTGAATCGCCAGTAAAATTGGCCGATTCACGCAACTATTGTCGGCCTTTTCACGACCCTTGGAACCACCCGCGACCACTCCGAAAGACCCTCGACGAGCATCGCGAGTTGTGTAGCTCCGACACGCATGACGCCGTCCTTGACCGGCGGCCAGGCAAAGCCCCCTTCCTCCAGCCACTTCGTCGCCAGAATCATGCCCGTGCCGTCGAACACGAGAATTTTCAAACGATCGCGACGCTTCGAACGAAACACGAAAATGTCGCCGCAATAAGGATTGCCCTTCAATCCTTCCGCGACAAGCGCGACGAGGCCATGGACGCCTTTCCTGAAATCAATCGGCAGCGTCGACACGAACACGCGCGCATCCAGGCCGAACGAAATCATCGCGTTCCACGCAGCGCGGAAATCACCGCGTCCAGCGTGGCGCGGTCAACGCCCCTGGGAACCCGGACCGTGGCGCCGCCGATGTCGATTCTGATCGCGCTGGTTCCCTTGGCCGCTGTCTTTGCGACCGCCGATCCTGGTGCGGGAACGTCGGCGCTATCGCGATGGGTCACTTCGTTTTCGACGCGGACCGCCGCGAATAGCGCGCCCGGTTGCAACTCGCATGCAAGCGCGCGCGCTTGCTTTCGCCAAACAGTCAGAAGGCCACGGCTCACGCCATTGCGCCGCGCGACTTGGGAGATATTCACGTTGGCGCCAAGGGTCTCGCCAACAATCCGGCTCTTCTCTTCGTCTGGCCAATCTCGTCGCCGACGCCGACCGGTGATAACCTCGACACGCCGATAAACACTGTCATCATGCATGGCATCAACCATGGCATTTGCCATCACGGCACTCCTCGCGCTCGTTCAATCCACGCGCGAGTGTCGTCGATCCATGAAAAATTGCGAGGTGGGGTGCTCGCGCCGGTTACCGTTCATCACCACGTCGAGCCGCCAGTGCAGCCGGTTTTCGACGCCCCAGTGGGCGCGAACCACCTCGTTGAGGCGCTCGGGGGCGAGAAC
>JANYDZ010000693.1 GCA_025363375.1 Hyphomicrobiales bacterium | reverse complement strand
TCTGAGCGTTGAGGCCGCCGACATCCTCGTATGTGATATCGAAGGCGCCGTCGGGAATATGCGAGTCGTGATAATGCAGCACGATCTCGGTCGCCTCCGTGACGAGCCCGGGTCCATCCGGGGTTTTGTGCACTTCGTAGGTCGTGCCCGCGTGCGAGTTCTGGAAGGGTATGTAAAGAATCGCGCCCTGGCTCGCGGGCGTGCGGCTCTCAACCAGAATTTTCTTCAGATGCGGCACAAGATCGTGCGCCATCGACACATCGACGGCGGGCAGCAGCTCCAGCTTTTTCAGGGAATGCAGATGCGCCGGCTCGATTTCAACGTCTTCGTTGAGGTGCGCCTTCAGCGCTTGCCGCGCGAAGCGGTCAAGACGGACAATCTTGTGGCCGGCGTCGGCGGGATTGGGATCGCCGAGCCGCGTGATCAGCGAACGGCCGCGATCCGTGGCGACGCGAACGAGGTCTCCAACGGCGCAACCGAGCCCCTTCATCAACCCGGAATCGAGCTTGACGATCAGCTTGGCGCCGAGCGACTGTTCATTGGCGAGATGGTCTACGCTCGCGTGCGCGTGCTTTTTGCCGCCGTGATCGTGGGCGTGCCCGTGATGAGTCTCGTCCATGATTATCTTTTGTACTCCGGCGCGTCTTCCATCTGTTCGAAGCCCGAGCCGCGATCAACCGTCACGCACTCAAACCAGTTCGGTTCGACCGCGACGAACTTCGCCGGCTTCTCCTTGTCGACGTTGAAATGCTGCACGATGATCCCGTCGGGGCGCAGCGGCAAATTGACGACGTCGCCGCTTTTCCAGGGGTGGCGCACGCCGTCGAGAATTGTGTAGCCCTCGCCTTCGATGATCATCATCACCTGCCCGCCCTGAAATTTCACGCGGCCCGTGCGGCTTCCCGGGGGAATCTCCTGCTCAAAGAAGATCATCGTGTTCAACGCGGTGTCCTTGATCTCCGGATGCAGATACCAGCGCATCAAGCCCTGACGGTTCGTCTCCTGCGGCAGATCGTCGTCGCGCACCACCTGAACGGCGTTCTTCGCCTGTTCGCGCTGGCGGTCTCGCATATCGAGCAACGCGCCCCAGTGATCCTTCTGCGCCAGTCTGGCCTTGCGATCGCCCGCCATGTCCGTCTCCCCAAAAATTCCTGACTCATGATTTGCGCCGCAAACGCGCGCCCGTCAAATCCGCGAATAGAGCTTGCGCGCGTTGCCCGCGAGGATCGCCTTCTGCATCTCCTCGTTGATCTGCCCGGGATGCTCCACCACCCAATTGCCGGCGTCCATGGTCTGGTGCGGCCAATCTGTGGAGAAACAAAACAGATCCCCGGCGCGGCACAACTCCAGCATCCAGCCGAAATGTTTGGGATTTTTCGGAATGGTGATCGGCTGCGTCGAAAAGCGCACGTTCTCCATGATATATTCACTCGGCAGCTTGCGCAGATAGCGCTCGCCCGCGGCGAGCTTGCGTTCGGTAAGCGCGATATCGCCGGGCGCGCTCACGTAAAATTCGTCGACGCGCAGCATGAAATCCGAAAGCCACCAGACCCCGCCCTCCTGAAACAGCACTTTCTGTTTGGGATATTTGTCGAACAAACCCTGCATGATCATCGCGGCGAGATGCACGATGGCGTTGGCGATGGGCGCGTTGCCGAACAGTTCGACCCACGTGCGCGCGCCGTTGAACATCGGCGAAAAATGATTGAACCAACCGCCGCTGTGCGCGGTCAGCACAAGGTCCTGACCGCGCATCGCGTCGAAGATCGGATCAAACCGCGCGTTGCCGATCTGCTCATAGAGCGCGCTGAACTCGGTAAACACGCCCACAAACTGCGAATGATTGCCGACGCGCCTGATCTCCGCCGCCGCCATCTCGGGATTGCGCTGACACACCATCATATTGGCTTTGAGGCGCGGACTGACCGGGAACACCTCCTTGATCATGTAATCGTTGTGCGCGGCGCAAAACGCCGCGAGCACGGGCTCGCTGAAGATACTCATGGGACGGTTGTAGCCGGGGTTGAGAATGACCGTGTCGCTGCCGAACTGGTCGAGCACGCGCAGCGCCTCGGCGCCCGTGCCGGCTGTGCCGTGCGAATCCTGACCGACGCCCGGCTTCTCGTTCGCCGGTTCGGGATTGTATTCGAGGCCGACGGCGGGGTAATGCCAAATTCGACTCTTGAACGGCTCGGCGAGATAGTTGCGGATCACCGGCCACGGCGGCGTGAAATGAAAATCCGTGTCGATGACTTCCATCGCGCGGATTTTTGGATTGATGGGATCGGGATTGACCGGCTTGGCCGCCTCGAACCCTGAGCGCGAAATGTCGTTCATGACGTTCCTCCTGATGCCTGTCGATCAGACGCTGAGAATCAGTTGGTCGCCCTCGGCGCGGACGCGAAAGGTTCGCAGCGCCGCGCTGGGATCAACGACATTGCGCCCGCTTTCGAGATGGAACGTCCAATTGTGCCAGGGGCAGCGAATGGTTGCGCCGCCGTCCGCAATGGCGCCGTCGCACATGGACGCGCCGCGATGCAGGCATTTGTTGGCGAAGGCGTAGAACTTGTCCTTGACGCGAAACACCGCGACCGTGCGCGCGCCGGCTTCAAAAGCGCGGCCTTTGCCGTCTTGAATTTCATCCTGTTTGCAGAGCAGAAAATCGGTCATTCCGGTTCCATTCCATATCGCTCGGCCGCCGCGCGCGGAGCGGGCTGCGGCGCATAGGGACTTGTTTCATCCTCGCGGCGATAAAAGCCGAAGGCTTTCAGGATCGGCGAATCCGAGAAATGGATCACAATTGCCGGTTCGCTCTTTGAAAGATTGACGCAACGCAACCAAGTCCAGTTGGGCGTGACAAAAGTATCGTGCGTCGCCCAATCGATCTCGCGGTCCGCAAACACGGTTCGCCCTTCGCCGCGCACGACAAAGGACATCCCGCTCGCGGTCTCCCGGCAAAATTTGCCTTCAAAGCCCGGCGGCAACACCTGCGCGTAAACATGAATGGTCGGCAGGATCGGGCCGTTGTTGAGGGGGTTGACGTAATCAACGACGCGGCCGCGCGCCGGATCCGGCGTTTCGTCCGCGCCCGCGGTTATCTGTCGTTCCACTTCGCTCCAGGCGTAGCGATAGGGCCGCGCCTCGTCGGCGGGAGCCGCGTTCGCGGCGCTCCTCGCCGGCGGTTGCGCGATGTCGCCGTAGTCTTCGTAAAATTGCTGGTTCGTCGCCAGCGTGAAGGGCACGTCGAGCGCGTCCAGCCAGACCGCGCTTTCGTTGCTTTGGTTGTGATGATCGTGCCACGTCCACCCCGGCGTCAGCAGCACGTCGTAGGGATGCATCGGCAGCGGCCGTCCGTTCACGACGGTGAACACATCCGGCCCGCCTTTGATGGCGAGGCGCAGCGCGTTGATCGCGTGCCGATGCGCCCACGCGATCTCGCCGGGCCGCACGATCTGCAAAGTCGAGATCATCGTGTGCGTCGTGCCGCGCGGCAATTCTGGGTTGGTAAAGACCAACGCGCGCCGCGCCGTCTGACTCGCAGGCACGGCTTCGCAAGCCTCCCGCAGAAACGGCTGCATGTCGGCCCAGCGCCACACGTGCGGCACGCCAGACGGCGTCGGCTCGATATAGAGATTGCCTTGCGCGTTTTTGAGCGCGTTTTGCGGGCGATTGGCGTCGACCTGCCATTGGCCCTTCAAATGATAAGCGGCGAGCTTCTTCTCGAATTCGAGGAGTTGCGGCGACGTATCGGCGCGCTCCATGGCGGTCTCCCAAAGGCGAATGAGCAATTTCATCGCCGGCTGCGGTCTTCACGGAATTGTATGTCTCGCGCGTCGGTCTCGTCAACGCGGGGCTGAAAGGAGGATCGCGCCGGAATTACGCCGCAAAGCTGGCAATACTCTTCAAAATTTGGGGCGACGCCGAAAGCGCTTACGGCGTGCTTCTGCTGATCGCCGGCAAGGATTGGGGAACCAACGAACAACGCGCCCGCTCCATGCGCGCCTTCATGACGCAGGCCGCGCGGCGGTTGGCGGGACGTGAGCCAACCTAGCCGGGCGCGTCGATCAACGGCACGTCACGACTTGCGCCACATTGTCCGCGCCGTAACGCAGCGTACAATTCATGCCCACTTTCAATTGATCGATCGCGCCAGCCGCGCCCGCGAGCAATATCGACGTCGCGCCCGCCGAAAGTTTCACCGACTTCGCCGCGCCGTCCGCGCCTTTCAATTCGATTGAGTCCGCCGACGCCTTGGTAACGGCGCCGGCAAGCGACGTGAGATCCACATTTTCCGTCGCGCCAAACTCCAGCGCCGCCCGAGCGCGCGCCAGCACGGACGCCGGCGCCTTGATCATCTCCCTCACGAGCGCCTCGATCTCCGCGCCCGTGTTTGGCAAAATCGGCAGATTGGCCTTTGCGGCGCCCTCGAGAAAAGCCGCGTCCTTCATCACGGAATCGAAAGCCCTTCGCATCAACGCCACGCGCGTGATCGGCACGCCCGGCGGAAACGCAATCGAGCGCGCCATGACGTCGCGGTCGCTGATGAGCCGCATGACCTCGCGCTCTTCGTCGTTTCGCGCGAAGTCGAGAATATGGGGCACGCCCTTGAGTTCCGGATCGCGCCGCGCCGCCTGCAGCACCGGAGTGAGATTGCCGTTCTCATAGTGCGTTCGGAACGCCGATTTCAGCGCGCTCACCATGAACGCGCACGAGCCCTGTATCTCGCCGTTCTGCATGGCGATGACGATGTTGCCGGTGCCGACGTAGCCGTGAATGACCTTTATGCGCGTGCCGTAAAGAGCGTTCAGCGCGCGCGGATATTCGCTGGCGACGCCCGACGGCGCGACCGCCGCCAGAAGAATCGGCTTGTTGAGCAGATCCTCGAAACTTGTCAAACCCGAGCCCTTCCACGCCGAGCAAGTGCCCGTAGCCTGATCGAGATTGCCGATCCATTGGAATTCATCGGGTTCATAAGCGGCCGACTGATTGCCAAACATGCGCGCAAACACCGCCGCGGCCTGCGGCATGACGAGCAAAGTCCCGTCTTTCGGCGCCGTCTTGTAAGCGAAATTCGCGGCGACGACCGAAGAAGCGCCCGGCATGTTCTGCACGATTGCCGCCGGCTGGCCCGGCAAAAAGCGCGGCAAATGCTGCATGAAAAGCCGCGCGTAGGTATCCGCTCCGCCGCCTGGCGGATCGCCGATGACGAGCGTAATGTTCTTGCCCTTGTAAAAATCTTCCTGCGCCAGGCCGGTTCCAGGCAAGCTCAACGCCAACACGGCCAAAACCGCCTTCGGAATGCGCGCGAAACACTGCACCATCAAATCCCTCCCGCGGCGTTTCCATCGTCGGGACAGAAGGTCCAATGCGCAAAGGAGCCTGTCAAGCAGGCTAGCCTTGTCGCGTCAACTCCGCGTCCCGCGCCGCGCGGCGCCATTGTTTTGTCGGCGTTCCCGCGCGGATGGCTTCCAATTCGCGCCAGATCATCCGCCGCAACAGAACAATTCCCGCGTCCGACTTTCCGAGGCGCTCGTGTAGACGGTCCGCAACCACGCCTTGCCCCATGACCGCGACATAATCCTGCGCCGGCGTCAGTTGCAGCGAAGGATCAAGCGGCCAACCGCGCCCTTCGAACAAAGCATCGTGATGCTCGGCGGGATTGTAATCGCCGTAGGCCTCAAAATGCGCAATCGTCTCCGCGTCCGCTTCAGGCCCCTCCGAGGCAATCGCGTAGACGCCGAATTTCAGCGTATGCGTGTCGTCGACCGGCACATTCCAGACGCCGCGATGCACCCAAGGCGATTCCTTGCGTCGCCCCGGCGTGACAATGTGATTGTTGTTGGGAAAGCTCCAGTCGCTCACGCGCACGTTGCCCGCGCCGCGTGTCGCAATCTGGCGAATGCCAGCCTCCGTTTCGAGATATTCAAGCTTGGGAATATTCGCCGTCACCGCCTCTCCAAACGGTCCAACCTTGCCGGCAAGATGCACAAAACTCACGTGAACAGCGTCCAGCGAATTCTCGACCTGTTGCAGAAAATTCATCGGCCAGATTTGCTCGCGCGCCATCACGATGAGACCATGTCGCTCAAATTCCTCCCTGCGCGGCAGATCAAACACTGGAGGAGCTCCCTCGCCCATCCACGCGAAAATCAGTCCGCAATATTCATGCGTGGGATAGGAGGCAATGCGCACTTTCGCCGCTGTTTCGTCCCCCTCGGCGGGAGCCTCGACACATTGACCCGAGCCCGCGAATTTCCAACCGTGATAGATGCAACGAATGTCCTCCCCTTGCACCCACCCGGTATGCAGCAGCGTGCGTCGATGCGGGCAGCGCCCGGCGACAAGATAGGACTTTCCGCCTTCGCCTCGATAGAGGGTGAACTCCTCGCCGAGCGCCTTTAACGCGCGCGCCTTGCCGGACGCCAGCTTGTTGGCGACCGCCACGGGCTGCCAGAATCGCCGCAACAGCCGGCCCATGTCGGTTGCCGGCCCACATTGCGTCAGCAATTCCAGCCGCTCCGCGTTCGACATTTGCGCCAGACTTTGCTTCATCGCGCCCTCATCCGCACTGTTCGCGAGAATTCCATTCTTTGAAGGTCTTGTCGAGACATGCTAACAGGCTGGCGACAAATCTGCGGAGGGCGTCTTGGCCAGGGATGCAATAGTTTCGAATGAGCTCGCGGAAAAATTCGCGACGGAAACGGATACG
>JANYDZ010000091.1 GCA_025363375.1 Hyphomicrobiales bacterium | reverse complement strand
CGTCATCGCCCGCGCTCGCGCGCTTGTCGGCGGCAAATGAGGACGCGGATGAAGCCTGTGGCATTCGCGTTCGCGGCGGTTCCCGTCCTGGCGGGCATCGCGACGGCGCGCCCCCGGGCGAGAGCGTCCGCAAGATCGCTTCAGCAATGGCGCGCGCGAAAGCCGATGCGCTATATCTCGACAAAGGCAAGTTCGAATGGACCGCGAATAGACCGCGGATGGACAGAAGTCTCCGCCTTTGCGACAATCCCCGCATATTCACGGAACGAAACATGCAAGAATATATCGTCGGCAAAATCGAAGACATTCCCGATGGCAAAGCCATTTGCGTGCAGGCGGGCCGTCGCGAAATCGCGGTCTTCCGTGTCGGACGCGAAGTTTTCGCCACCGCCAATTCATGTCCGCACAAAGGCGCGTCGCTATGCGAAGGCGAAGTCCTGCGGAAAGAAAAAATCGTGCGTTGCCCCTGGCATCACTGGAACTGGCGTTTGACCGACGGCAGGCTAGAGACAGAGCCACGTCAGGCCCTGCGCAGGTTCGACGTCGCGCTCGATGGCGAAGACGTCGTTTTACGGATATGATTTAGGCAACAGCTCGCCGGGAGGCGCCCATGAACGTCGTGACGGACCCCAAGCGTGAAATCGCCAGACGCATCAAGCCCGAGCCCATAGATCCACGCGGCCGCGCCTATAATGTTCTGGACACGGATTTCCATGTCGTTCCCGAATGGGAAGACCTGCGCAAATACATGCGCGAGCCCTTCAAAAGCGAACTCACGCGCCCGCCGCTCGTCGGCGGCGATTACTCGCCGAAATACGCCACTGGCCTTGAGGGCACGGGACAGGAAGTTCTGGGCCGCGCCTCCAACGCCGCCGACATTCTGCGCGTCATCGACGGGATCGGCGTCGGCACGGTGATCCTCTCGCCCGGCTTCCAGCGCCCGCAGAGCATGTTCCACCCGGCGATTCTGACAGCCGTCTGCGCCGCCTACAATGATTTTCTCGCGCACGAGGTCCTGCCCGCAAATCCGCGCATCAAGGCTTCGATCATGATCAACCACCGCTATCCCGAAGACGGCGCGGCGGAAATCAGGAAGCACGGCCGCAATCCTTCCTTTGTCGGCGTCTACACCGAATTCGGCGGCAATTACGAACCCCTGGGCTCAGCGGCGCACGATCCCATTTTCGACGCCGCCGTAGCGCATGATCTCGTCGTCGTCTCCCATATAGGCACCTTCTGGCAGGCTTTTACGCCAACCGCGCGCGGCACGCGCACCTGGGTGGAACTCGTTGGCCTCTCATCCGTCTGCACCGCCTTTACCGTCGTGAGCTCCATGATCATGCAGGGGCTGTTCGACAAATATCCGACCTTGCGCGTCGTTATGCAGGAGGGCGGCTTCTGGTGGATTCCCGAATTCATGGCGCGGGCCGATGATTATTACCTGAGCCATCCCGGCGACATCAAGCTGCTGGAGCGCAAGTTGGAGGCGGGCGAGCGCTTCCTCAACAAGATGCCGAGCGAATATTTCGAATCGAACATCCGCTTCTCGAGCCAGCCCGTGTGCTTCCCCAAGAACGATCTGCATTTTAAATATCTGATGGAATTGTGCCAGGGCGAGGATCTGCTTCTCTATTCCTCCGACTGGCCGCATGCGACCTTCGACCCGCTGAACTGGGTTTTCAACCCGCATATCTCGGAAGCTGGCCGCCGCAAAATTCTCGGGGCGAACGCCCGAGCCTGGTATCCTAAGCTCGGTTGAGCGCCACGCAAAGAAAAGGGCGTCGCGACCTCTCGCAACGCCCTCTTTGAAACCTGAATGATTCCGGCCGGAGCCTGAAAATCAAACGGATTCCTTCAACTCCTTGGCGGCGCGGAAGGCGATCTTCTTGCTCGCCTTGATTTTGATCGCCTCTCCCGTGGCGGGGTTGCGGCCCATGCGGGCGGCGCGCTTGCGGACCTGCAGGATGCCGAGGCCGCCGATGCGGATGCGCGAACCCTTCTTCAGGTTCTTCGTCACGAGACCGACGAGATCGTCGAGAATGGCGTTCGCTTGCTTCTTTGAAATCTCATGGGTCTCGGACAGGGAGGCGGCCATATGCTTGAGAGTGACGGTGTCGACTTTAACCTTCGCGGCGGCGGGCGCCTTGGGGGCTGCGGGGGCTTTTGCTGCGGCTTTTGCCATTGGTATGTCTCCTTGAGCGAATCAGTGAACCTGCCGAAAGTTACACGTTAGCAAGCCAGATAATAAAGCCTTATTTGCAATTTCCCGTTATTTTTATTGGGTTTTACGCAGCCGATCATGCGAATCACATGGATTTTTCAGGATTTTCACGCTTATTTTTTGCTTGACTGAAGCGCGAATCAGCGACAGGCAAATCATACGCGCGTGTTCATGAAGGCGCCGATCTTGTTGCGCATGGCGCCCGGACTCTCCGGTTTCACGATAAAGGCGTCGGCGCCGAGCGTGCGCGCCGTCGTGATATTTGACCAACGATCGTCCATCGTCATGAAAGCGAATTTCGGCTTGATGGCGCCCTTGCGCGCCCGCACTTCCTTCAACAGATCGGGACCGCTGACCGGCGACATGTGCCAGTCGGAAAAAATGACCCCGTAGTTCTTGATGTCGATCATGCGCAGCGCCGCCTCGCCGCTGTCCACTTCGTCGACATTGTCGATGCCCAACTCCGCGAGGCAGGCGCGAATGATCGCGGTGGTCGTGCGGGAATCGTCGACGACAAGCACCGGAAGAAACTGGGTGTTACGCATGAGGCACCGTTGCAATTAAGGAAACCGGACCGCCCGGTCCCGGGTTAATTGACCTTGGGGAATTTAAGGTCGCCTCAACATGAACAGCGCAATTTGACGGATAGGCGAGATTCCGCCCCGTCGTTTCAACTAAATTTTAGGCAAATTACGAACGTTCGAAGAGATAGCGCTCCAGCGTCATCGGATTGGGCTTGACCGGAGTGTCGCGCAAATCAACGCCTGTGAACGCGGTCGCCTCCTCATACCAGCTGCGCTGCGCCGGCAACCCCCACGGGAGATTGCGGTGAATGTTCGAGGGGTCCCAGCGCGCCGGCGCGTTCTCGATGTCGAGCGTCAGATAATGCGTGTTGAAAAGCTCCACGCGATGCCCGTCCGGGTCGCGGAAATAAACAAACAACGCGTGGCCGGGTCCATGCCGTTGCGGTCCGCGTTCCACGCTGCGGCCATAACCCAGAGATCCCGCGACATCGCAAGCGCGAATCAGCGTGTGCACGTCGACCGTTGTGTAGGCCACATGATGAATGCGCGGGCCACGCCCGTACATGATCGCGATATCGTGCGGATTGCCCTTGCGTTGCACAAACAGCGCCATCAGTTTTTCCGTGGCGTCCACCATGTATTCGGAGAGGCGAAAGCCGATGTCCGTATAGAACTCGCCGGCGGCTTCGAGGTCCGGCAGCAGCACTTGATAATGATCGAAACGTTGCGCGCAGCCCCCGAGATAGGTGTGGAACTGCGTCAGCTTGCGTTCGACGGCCGGCATGGTCGCGCAAAACTCCAGCGCCGTGCCGAGCGGATCGCTTGCTTGCAAGGTGCGTCCCTGGTGCGGAACCTCGACGAACGCGTTGGGCAATCCAGCTTTCAAAAAATACGCCCGCGCCTTGTCGAGATCGTCTTCCGTGTAGACGCGCAGGCCGATGCGGTCGCAAGTCGGCGCGCCGTCGCGCTTCACCAGCGCCAGAGAATGGTGACATGTCTCTTCAAGACCGCGCAGATAAAGCGTGTCGGCTTCGCGCGCCGTTACAACGAAACCAAGCACCTGCGTATAAAAGGCTTCGCTCGCGTCGAGGTCTTTCACGCTCCACACGGCATGGCTGGCGCGCGTGATGTTGAAGTCTGGATTGTAGTTGTTGACGGGTACGCGCATCGGAGCCCTCAAACCTTTGCTTCGTCGGCGACGCCGTTTTCCAGCACGCCTATGCCGCTGACTTCCATTTTCAACCGATCGCCCGGCTTCAGCCAGCGCGGCGGCTTGAAATAATTGCCCGCTCCCGTCGGCGTGCCCGTGCAGATGACGTCGCCGGGCTTCAAAGTGGCGAATTGCGAGATATAATTGACGATGAAATCGAAGCGCCAGATGAGATTGTCCGTCGTGTCGTCCTGGCGCAATTCGTCGTTGACCCAGCTCCTCAGCTCGAAACGATAGTCGGGCGCGAGCGGCGTCGTCTCGATCCAGGGCCCAATGCTGCCGCTGTTGTCGAAATTTTTGCCCTGGGTGACGTTGAGCTTGGCGTGCGCCAGCCAGTCGCGCAATGTGCCCTCGTTCACAATGGTCACGCCGGCCACATGCGACAGCGCGTTTTCACGCGCGATGTAGCGGCCGGCCTTGCCTACCACCAGGCCGATTTCGACTTCGTAATCCAGCATATCCGACACATGCGGACGCACGATGTTGCCGCGATGCCCGACGAGGCTTTCCGGCGTGCGCATAAAAAGGTTCGGATATTTGGCTTGCGGCGTCGCGTCGCCATATTCGGCGTTGCGTCTGGAATAATTGATTCCGACGCAAAATATTTTTCCGGGCCGTTCGATCGGCGGCAAAAACTCAACGTCCGCAAAGGAATAATCGGCGTCAACGCCCGCCGCCAGTTTGCCGACGCGCTCCAGCGCGCCAGCCTCGATCACGGCCTTGAGATCGGCGAACTCGCCGCCGCAACGCGCGAAAAGATCGACGGCGCCCTTGTGCGTGGCGACGCCGAATCGCGTCGCGCCATCCGCGCGAAACGTCATGAAACGCATAAGTGCCTCCCGTCGCGCCGATTTAAAGACGCGGGACGCGCCAGGTCAATCGCCAAGGCGTCTTACCGCCCCGCAATCTTGCCCTCAAGCTCCGCGATCCGCTTCGCCAGCTTCTCGTTTTCCTCGCGGGCCAGCGCGGCCATTTCACGCGCCGCCTCGAATTCCTCGCGCGTCACGACATTCATGCCCGACAGCATCCGCTCGATCTGCGTTTTGACGATGGTCTCGATCTCGCGGCGCACGCCCTGCGCCACGCCGGCCGCCTCGTTCATCACGCGCGCGAATTCATCGAGAAGGGGGCCGCGGTTCTGGGACATGGGAAACTCCGGTATCGCCGACACATGGGGCTTCGGCCCTGCGCATGCAAGGGCAAATATGCCGTCAAATATTCCGTCTTGGCCCGCGGCGGCGCAAACGGCATAGTGCGGACGAAGGAGAGGGGGACCCGCCTGAATGATCAGAACATTGTTGTTGGCGCTCGCATGCCTCGCGGGCGCCGCCCACGCGCAGGACGACGCCGCCTTCCATCGCGGCAGGTCAATCAATCTTCTCGTCGCCAGCACGCCCGGCGGCGGCTACGATAATTATGCGCGCCTTCTGGCCCGCCACATGGGTAAATTCATTCCAGGCAATCCCGCCTTCTCCATCTCCAATATGTCCGGCGCCGGCGGCAATCTCGCGGCGGGGCATTTGTTTTCGCTGCCCGTGAAAGACGCCGCCGCGATGGCTCTGGTGTTGCCGGGCACGATCACGGCGGGGCTCTATCTTGCAAAGGACAAGCTGCGGCACGACCCCGCGCAATTTGTGTTTCTCGGCAGCGCCAACAGCGAGGTCGACATGTGCTGGTCGCGCGCCGACGCGCCCGTCAAGACCTTCGCAGACCTGCGCAGCAAAGAACTCGTTGTAGGCGCCAGCGCAGACGGCGGCGCGACACGCGAACAGCCCGCAATGCTGAACGCGTTGCTCAACACAAAATTCCGCATCGTCGC